>NZ_JYDG01000101.1:0-36736 GCF_003263545.1 Rahnella sp. AN3-3W3 | reverse complement strand
ATTTTGCTTTAATACCCCACCCCAACCCTCCCCTTCGCAGGGGAGGGAGCAAAAATTAACCGCGTTCAGGAATCGCTTTCAGCAGGGCCGTCAGCAGTTTCCAGTACAGCTCGACGCTGGCAATTTCCACCTGCTCATCCGGCGAGTGCGGGCCGGTGATGGTTGGCCCGATGGAAACCATGTCCATGTCCGGGTACGGTTTTTTGAACAGACCGCATTCCAGACCGGCGTGGATCACCATGATGTTCGGGGTTTTATTGAACAGCGTCTGGTAAGTTTCACGCACCAGCGTCATCACCGGTGAGCTTGGCTCAGGTTTCCAGCCAGGGTAGCTGCCTTTTGCCAGACTTTTCGCGCCAGCCAGTTCACTCAGTGAGTTGAGCATGCTGACCACATATTCTTTGCCGCTGTCGATAAGAGAACGGATCAGACTGTTGATCGCTACTTCGTCATCTTTCATGGTGACAACACCGACGTTCAGCGAGGTTTCTACCACGCCTTTCACGTCATCACTCATGCGGATCACGCCGTTTGGCGTCGCGTTCAGCAGGGCAAGGAATTTACCCTGAGTTTCCGCGGTCAGCGCTTTCGCGTTGCTTTCAGCCGCTTCTGCCACCAGAGCAATTTTCTTCTCAACCGCTGACAGTTCAAACTGAATGGTCGCCAGGAATTCCTGTGCTGCCGCTTTCAGTGCGTCTGTTTTATCCGCAGCAACGGCCAGAGTCGCAATCGCTTCACGCGGGATGGCGTTACGCAGTGTGCCGCCGGTGAAATCCAGCAGGCGCAGGCCCAGTGTCTCGGCGTTGTCTGCCAGGAAACGCGCCAGCAGTTTGCTTGCGTTACCCAGTCCTAAATGGATATCAGCGCCGGAGTGGCCGCCTTTCAGTCCCTTCAGGGTCAGCTTCAGCGTGGTGAAACCAGCCGGAACCGCTTCACGGCTCAGTGGCAGTGTGGCGGTAAAATCAATGCCGCCGGCGCAACCCATGTAGATTTCGCCTTCGGTTTCGGAATCGGTGTTGATCAGAATTTCAGACTGTAACCAGTCTGGTTGCAGGCCGAATGCGCCTGCCATGCCGGTTTCTTCGGTCATGGTCAGCAGCACTTCGAGCGGACCGTGCTCTACGCTGTCATCAGCCAGAACTGCCAGCGCGGACGCCATGCCGATACCATTGTCAGAACCCAGCGTGGTGCCGCGGGCTTTTACCCAACCGTCTTCGATGAAAGGCTGGATCGGATCTTTAGTGAAATCATGAACGGTATCGTTGTTTTTCTGCGGCACCATATCGAGGTGCGCCTGCAGGGCAACGGCTTTGCGGTTTTCCATGCCTTTCGTGGCCGGTTTACGCAGCAAAATGTTGCCGACTTCATCACGCTCAGCGTGGATACCCTTTTCCTGTGCCCATTCAACGATGTGTTTTGCCAGTTCTTCTTCATGATAAGAAGGGTGCGGAATTGAACAGATTTTGGCAAAAATATCCCACAACGGTTGTGGCGAAAGCTGAGACAGTTCAGACACTATAAGTCTCCTGTAACAGTCAGCTCATTCAGGCTCCGTTTGCGGGGGAACTGATTGAGATGCTGTAGGTTTAAGGTTAAGTAATCCCCGCCAGACTGTGTGGCGAGTGGCCTGACAGAATATCACTTAATCTTAACCTGTGCGCGGGGACGGGGAGAAATTCCGGGTTTTTTGGGGCGCTTTGACCAGATAATCGCTGGTTTTTGTGAGACGGACTCACTATAATCTCGCGCAACCTTTTTTCCCCCCATTATTTATTTAGAAGCCGTTAATTCACTGGCTGGGACACCTTTATGAGCGAAAAATACGTTGTAACCTGGGACATGCTGCAAATCCACGCCCGCACCATGGCTAAACGCCTGCTGCCGGCAGAACAATGGAAAGGCATTATTGCCGTCAGCCGTGGCGGTCTGGTCCCTGCAGCGTTGCTGGCTCGCGAGCTGTGCATCCGCCATGTCGATACCGTGTGTATCTCCAGCTATGACCATGATAATCAGCGCGAAATGCAAGTGCTGAAACGCGCAGAAGGCGACGGTGAAGGCTTCATCGTGATCGACGATCTGGTTGATACCGGCGGCACTGCGAAAGCGATCCGCGAAATGTACCCGAAAGCACATTTCATCACCATCTTCGCCAAACCTGCTGGCGCACCGCTGGTCGATGATTACGTCATCGACATTCCGCAGAACACCTGGATCGAACAGCCGTGGGATATGGGGGTCATCTTTGTGCCTCCATTAGTGGGTAAGTAATTTTCCCTTAGTGTTTATAAACGCCTGGCTCATTGCCGGGCGTTTTGCTTTTGTTGACTTGAAATCCTTTCCGCTTGACCTCACCCCTCACTTGTCGCAACGTGGTCGGGTTATAATCCCGTCCAGAAATGATCGCCTGCGGGCGACCTGCTGCTTGCTAACGGAGGATCTTGCATCATGGCTCCAGCCAACCTTACGGAAAAACTGTTTAAACCTTCCTTTAAATATCCGGAAACTTCGACGCTGGTTCGTCGCGTTCATCATCATAATACGCACCCGCCGATGCACACTGCGCTGGAAGGCGACACGGTAAATTGCTGGTACAGAACCATTAACCGCCTGATGTGGATGTGGCGGGGTGTCGACCCTTTAGAAGTCGAAGAAGTGCTGTCGCGGATTGCAGTTTCCAAAGCCGAGCACAGCGATCCGCTGCTGCTGGACACCGTCATTGGCTACCGTAACGGCAACTGGGTTTACGAATGGTCAAATCAGGCGATGGCGTGGCAGCAAAAAGCCGCAGAAGAAAAAGATCCAAACCTGGCCAGCGAATACTGGCTGAAGGCGGCGAACCTTTACAGCATCGCCGGGTATCCGCATCTGAAAGGCGATACGCTGGCGGAACAGTCAGAAGTACTGGCCAATAAAGCCTTTGAGAAATCCTCAGAACATTCGCCGTATTCTCTCAAAGAGATCGAATTCAAAATTCCGGGCGGCGCGCCGATCACCGGTTTTCTGCACCTGCCGAATGAAGGCAAAGCGCCGTTCCCGACTGTCATGGTGTGCGGCGGTCTGGATACCTTGCAAAGTGACCATCAGCGTCTGTTCCGCTCTTATCTGGCGCCGATGGGCATTGCGATGCTGACCATCGACATGCCGTCGATCGGGTTCTCGTCGAAGTGGAAACTCACCCAGGACACCAGCTTCCTGCATCAGCAGGTATTGCACCAGCTTGCCGATGTTGCGTGGGTCGATGCCAGCCGTGTCAGCCTGCTCGGTTATCGTTTTGGCGCGAACGTCGCTGTGCGTCTGGCTTATCTCGAACCGCGCCGTGTGTGTGCCGTTGCCACATTAGGCGCGCTGGTGCATTCATTGCTGAGCGATCCGAAATGTCAGGAACAGGTTCCCGATATGTATATGGATGTGCTGGCGAGCCGGCTGGGGATGTCGAGCGCGTCGGATTCGGCGCTCAAGACCGAACTTAATCGATATTCTCTGAAAATGCAGGGGTTGCTGGGGCGCAGAACGCCGACGCCAATGCTGGCCGCTTACTGGGAAAACGACATCTTCAGTCCGAAGGCGGAAGCCAGATTGATTGCGGATTCTTCATCTGAAGGCAAGCTATTACCGATTCAGAACGAGCCACTTTATGAGCATTTTGACAAGGCTTTGCATGAGATTTGTGAGTGGTTGCAAAAGCATATGCGTTAACTTAATGGTTGCTAATTCCTAACGTTTTGCTAAAAAGGATCGTCTTTCTATGGAGGTTGTACTATGACGTTACCAAGCGGTCATCCTAAAAGCAGGCTAATGAAACGTTTCGGTACACTGGGACCGTACATCAGAGAAGGAAAATGCGAGAACGACCGCTTTTTCTTTGACTGCTTAGCTGTCTGTGTGAACGTGAAGCCCGCGCCGGAAAAGCGTGAGTTCTGGGGCTGGTGGATTGAGTTGCAGGCTGAAGCCGAACGTTTTACCTATGTTTATCACTTCGGTTTGTTCGATAAAGACGGCATCTGGAAAGCGCAAAACATTAAAGATGCTGAAGTGCGTGAGAAGCTTGAGACGACATTGAAAGGGTTCCACAAGAATCTCAACAAGATGATTGAAGAGATGTCCCTCAAACTGGAACCTGCTGATGATTTCAGCGAAGAACCCGTGAAGCTCTCCGCCTGACTTTCTGTACTACCCATTCCCATACTGAATGCTGCTATTATAGCGTTATGCCGGTTGGCATAACGCTTCTCCCCTGTTAAAAAAGACACAGAAGCACTTCTTATTCACACTAATGGAACGATTATGAGTGGTAGCCAGACACTGGTTGTAAAACTGGGCACCAGCGTGCTCACTGGCGGTTCACGCCGCCTCAACCGTGCTCACATTGTTGAGCTTGTCCGCCAGTGCGCGCAGCAACATGCGGCAGGGCATCGGATTGTGATTGTGACGTCGGGCGCCATTGCTGCCGGGCGTGAACATCTTGGCTACCCCGAACTCCCCGCCACCATTGCTTCCAAACAACTGCTGGCTGCCGTCGGGCAAAGCCGTTTGATCCAGCTGTGGGAGCAATTGTTCTCTATTTATGGCATCCACATTGGTCAGATGCTGCTGACGCGTGCCGACATGGAAGACCGCGAGCGGTTCCTCAACGCCCGCGACACGATGCATGCGCTGCTTGATAACCATATCGTGCCGGTGATTAACGAAAACGATGCAGTGGCGACGGCTGAGATCAAAGTCGGTGATAACGACAATCTTTCCGCGCTGGCCGCTATTCTGGCCGGGGCCGATAAATTGCTGCTGCTGACTGATCAGCGTGGTCTGTTTACCGCCGATCCGCGCACCAATCCGCAGGCCGAGCTTATCCGTGAAGTCATGACGATTGATGACGAACTGCGCGGCGTGGCGGGTGACAGCGTTTCCGGACTGGGTACCGGTGGCATGGCGACCAAATTGCAGGCGGCGGATGTCGCGTGCCGTGCGGGCGTCGATACCATTATTGCCGCAGGCAACCTGCCGGGTGTGATTGGTGATGTGATTAACGGCGTGTCCGTCGGCACACGTTTCCACGCGATGGAAACCCCGCTGGAGAACCGTAAACGCTGGATCTTCGGCGCACCGCCAGCCGGTGAAATCACCATCGATGACGGCGCGGTTTCCGCCATGATGGAGCGCGGCAGTTCACTGCTGCCAAAAGGTATCCGCGAAGTGAAAGGCGATTTCTCGCGTGGCGAAGTGATCCGCATCCGCAATCTGAACGGACGCGATCTTGCGCACGGTGTCAGCCGCTATAACAGCGATGCGATGCGCATGATTGCCGGTCATCACTCTCAGCAGATCAGCGAAATTCTCGGTTACGAATACGGCCCGGTTGCCGTGCATCGTGACGACATGATTGTCAGTTAAGGAGCCACAGATGCTTAACGAGATGGGCAAGGCCGCGAAAGCCGCGTCCTGGCAGCTCTCCACCCTCAGCACCGCGCAGAAAAACCGTGCGCTGATGCTGATGGCCGACATGCTTGAGGCCAACAGCCAGAGCATTATTCTTGCCAACGAACTCGACATGTCCGCCGCCCGCGAAAGCGGCATGAGCGAAGCCTTATTAGACCGGCTGCTGCTGACGCCCGCGCGGTTATCGGCCATTGCCAGTGACGTGCGCGATGTCTGCCGCCTGAGCGATCCGGTCGGGCAGGTGATTGACGGTTCACAGCAGGACAGCGGTTTGCGTCTCGAACGCCGCCGTGTGCCGCTCGGCGTGATCGGCGTGATTTATGAAGCGCGCCCGAACGTTACCATTGATGTCGCCAGCCTGTGCCTGAAAACCGGCAACGCCGTGATCCTGCGCGGTGGCAAAGAAACGCACCACACTAATCAGGCGACGGTTAACGTCATCCAGATGGCGCTGGAAGAATGCGGATTACCGAAAGCGGCGGTTCAGGCGATTGAAAGCCCCGATCGCGCACTGGTCGCAGAACTGCTGCGTCTGGATAAATACGTCGACATGCTGATCCCACGCGGTGGCGCGGCGCTGCATAAACTGTGCCGCGAACAATCCACCATTCCGGTGATCACCGGCGGTATCGGTGTGTGTCATACATTTGTGGATGAAAGCGCAGATTTCGACAAAGCGCTGACCGTGCTGGAAAGCGCCAAAGTGCAGCGTCCGAGCGCCTGTAACAGCCTGGAAACCGTGCTGGTGCATCAGGCGATTGCCGCCCGTTTCCTGCCGGAGCTGAGCGACAAAATGCACCGCGCTGGCGTGACGTTACACGCCAGCGAATCTGCAATGCCTTATCTGCAAAACGGCCCGGCGAAAGTGCTGGCGGTCACCGAAGAAGATTATTCAGATGAATGGCTGTCACTGGATCTGAACGTGACGGTTGTCGCCGATCTGGACGCCGCCGTGGCGCATATCCGCACCTACGGCACCGAACATTCCGATGCGATCCTCACGCGTTCTATCAGCAGCGCGGACAGGTTTGTACGTGAAGTGGATTCCTCGGCGGTTTACGTCAACGCCAGCACCCGTTTCACCGACGGCGGACAGTTTGGTTTAGGCGCAGAAGTGGCGGTCAGTACTCAAAAACTGCACGCCCGCGGCCCGATGGGATTAGAAGCTCTGACGACCTACAAATGGATTGGTTACGGCGACGATTTAGTCCGTCCGTAACAGTGAGCACCGGTGGATTTGTAGTCATGAAGCCGGTGCTAATCCCCTATTTTGCATAGGGTGATGAGAAAAGCAGCAAACGCACTGCAGGGGGCTTGACGGCAGCGTCATATTTCACTAATTTAGCACCCCGTAGTCCCCCGGTAACACTCCAAAATGCCGACTTAGCTCAGTAGGTAGAGCAACTGACTTGTAATCAGTAGGTCACCAGTTCGATTCCGGTAGTCGGCACCATTTCCAAAGTATTTTCAAGTCAAGTCAAGTCAATAAAACTCTTTACAATCAAACAAAAAAATACCTTTTCCACTCGTTTGGTGTCAACCCGTGTCTATTGAAATGAACACATGATTGGAGGTCACAATGCGGGGCATCTCGAATTCGGTCTAAAAAACTGCGCCTGTTACCGCTCCACTTTGCTTAACCCATGCTGACTGCCGTGGAACGGTGAAGCTGATTTCATAAACTGTCTGACATTTTTCAGTAGCTGCCACATTGTCCTGCAACGGCGTTTACGCGTTACCGTTTCATGCAGTGTAAGCCACAAGAGTTCCATTCTGTTAACCCATAGTGAGTAAACTGGCTGATAAATAACAATAATCTTTGGATTTTACCTTCAGCCACTCCTGTATTACGCGCAGTTAGATAGCCTGCTTATGCAACCCAGCGGTTGTTCCACGAATCTTTAAATATAATATTGCCCTCGCAACACTTCCACGTAATAGCTTCATAGCGCATTTGGATTGTTTCAAAATGCGTTCCCGTCTGACCGCCTTGGTATAGGTTCGGTGTAATTGAAGTTATTTTTACATTTTCAAGAATTATATTAAAATACTCGGATTCGATGCCTGCATCTAAGATCTGGTACATCTTAAACGTTGCGGATTTCATGGTAAGACCCTGGCTCAGTCCTTTGTATAAAAGCGGTGTAACCTTATCAAATTCCTTTTGAAATGATAAAGGTGAATGTACCCGCGTTCCCGTTAATCGTCCCGTATTCGAGTCGGTTGGGACCTGTACATTATGAGTCAACGACTTTAATTCTATGGCTCCGACTCGACCAGAAACTAAAGAACCGCCTATAACAGGTGATCCATTTTCATCAGTTAACCATAAATATGCTGGATTTGACATTTTACATCCTTATAAATTGAGTAATTTCAAATAACTACATTGGAAAAAATTTATCTAATAATTTCCCCAGAAGATATATGCAGACTGCAAGCGTAAAAATAGAAAGTAGTCTCATTGTCCAGGTTTCGAAGTGGAAAAAGAAATATATTCCCAACCAGACAGCAATCGCGCCTACCAACGCACCCAATATCCCCTTAATGATGCCCATGGTCACCACTCACTTTAGATTCTACACGTTCCAGTATGTTATCAAAGGCGGGAATTCCCTGTTGTCGTCTTACGATCAGAGCATCCACAAAGGGTTTAAGTGCCGGTTCAAACATAAAGTAGAGTAAGTCATAATCTTTTACACGCAGCACCTGATATAATTCAGGTTCGTCTACGCTGAGCTGTTCCGATGTTCTTATACAGCGCTCCTTCATTCCTCCTATAAGCAAAATGTTACCTACAGCCCCCCCCCCGCAGAGCTACTGTCCAGCCAGCCCGCTGAGCAATTGCCTTAGCTATCGTTGATGAAATCGCAGAATTAGTAACGACGCGCCCTATTATTGAGAATGAGCCACGGCTCAACACCTTGTTTTGTTTGCTTATAGATACATATTGATCAAACTTTGAGAAAACAATCTTTATCGCATCTAGAATTCTGTCGTAATTAAGAATTCCGTTCCTCATCGCCTGGATTATTCTGATTGTTTCAGTTTCGTGAGAGTAATGTGAATCAGTGTCGAATACACCATACGCCATATAACCCAGATCGAGAGGTACGGAAATAGCACCGTTAATAAAACCTAATACTGAGTCAGGTGATATAATGATATCGGCAATTCGTGTGGCGATTTCCTCATAATTGCTCATGCTAATTCCTTTTATTAGCCAGTTCCCAGCGTGTGAGTATACTCCCCCCTTTTGGCAGTGGATATATAAAAAGAGGCTTCCTCTGTATACATGCCAGCCCTCCCGACTCCATGATGCACAGTAATTTCCCCAGCGGTCTTGTTCGCCGGTGAGATTCGGATTTACGGGCAGACAGCCCAACGTTCTCAGACCACTCTGGGTAAAACGTCTCAACCACTACATCTGATTCTATCTCAACGTATGAACGCCCACATCTTACGGTTTTTCCACTGCCATGGATTAGATTAGTATTAACCATAACTAATCCTCTGTCGTTTGACGCGAAATATTAATCACATCAATGATTAAGATATATTATGTATTCCGGTAGTTGGCACCATTTCTGCTTTAATTTTTATATCATAAAACAATTAATTCATTTAAGACCTCAGCTTTCTGTCTGTTTTTTTCCTTTTTTACCCAAAAAAATACCGACTTAGCCAGATCTCCTTTGCCTCAATCATCAGCCAGACCAGGATACTGTCAGCCGAATAGCTAAAGTGCTGGATGTGCCTGTTGCCTATTTTTATGCCGAGGAAGACGAGCTTGCTGCGCTGATTATTGAATTCCACGGGAATAGAAAGTAGTCATATTTTTCCGGAAAAGCTAATTAGCATTCAGGCGTCAGATCATATCTCTGCCGCCTGTGAATTATCACCAATGCTATTTCTCTTCACTTTTCGCAGCAGCAATAAGTTTACCGCCTAAAGCTTTATTTTCAGCCGGGCAGGACTCAGATGACAGAATAATGATCTGATGCAGGTCGTCAGTATCCAGCGTGTAATTGATATGCCTCACAACATACTTTTGAAATCCTGAATCGTGATTTATCAAAGATTGCAGTTTTGCGGTTTCTGGCCATTTATCGACAAGCAACCTCGCGATTGCTTCTGAATTCCCTTTAGCAATACTGCCATCATCACATTGCGCGTAAGCGACGTAATTCTTTTGTATTGCTTCCCATGAATCCAGGTTATAGACAGTTAAATCAGCAGCTTAAGCATAACGTTCAGTACAACGTTTTGCATGAGTAGTGCCAGAAATGAGAGCCAGTGAAAGAACAATTAGGACAACTTTCATTCTATATCCATTTATTATCATGTGTTATTTTCTGCGATAGATGCGTTTTGATATCAAATTTATCTCGCTTGAAATAATTTATAAGTCTATTTGTTCCATAAATATTTAATATACATTTCACTCGATAATTAATTCATAGTGATGAATATAAACATTGGTTTTATCTGCTTGTATAAATAAGCAGAATAACTTAATGGAATTATATATTTTGATTTGGCTCAAGGTTTATGGATTTATATTTATTGTTCGTTGTGAGTGTTTATTTAAGCTGCTTATTATACCGGCTGAATTCACCTCAGCGGACGAAAAATAAATATGGAAATGCAATTCACTAATGAACTGAATCAGGAATTACTGGATGTCATTAATGCCTCTCCTTTCACGGCTGAACAGCTGGCTGAAATGAATGAAAGCGTGAGGGCTGTGGTGGAGGAACAGGCAGCTTTTGCACGTCAGCATCCTGTTATTGCGATTTACCGGCTGGTGGTTTCGGGCAGCGGAGCATAACGGATGGGGTATCGCTCAAATTGTTATGGTCGCGGGCAGGCTCTGCACGGTGATAAAACCACGACGGGCGCGGTCTGTATCACCTCATTGCCGAATGCCACAGAGCACGGACTTGGTGTGATCCGCATCGGGGATGTCACAACTAACTGCCCTAAATGTGGTCGTCGCGGAAAAATCACCAGCGGAGAGCCGCATTGCATCTATGACGGGCTTGCTTCTGCCGTGGATGGTTCGCAGGTTTTATGCGGTTGCCCGCCGGGGACGAACCGGGTTATCGCGCCAGCCGGACAATGGATGGGGAGAGGTAAATCACCTTCCGAACTGGCGCGTGAAAAGTGGGAAGCAGAGCGTGCCGCGATATTACGGGTTCAGGCTGAGAAAGATGCGGCAGAACAGGCCAGACGTTCGATGCCGGTGTTTGCGAAATCCGCGGAATGTGGCGCAGGAAATACCGAAGCACGAACCTGTGAGGAGCAACATCATAACTTCGGGCGGATATCTTACGGTGTACCGACGCCGGTCGCTGGCATAAAGCCCGAAATTGAGCAGCATGCGCAGGCAGCGAAGCGCAAGAAACCAGCCGGTGATAAAACGCCGTGGTACAAAAAGTTTTTTGGCGCGAAGGCTGATACTCCCGCGCAGTCTGGCATGCCGCTGGCTATCCCTGTGGCAACAGGGGGCGGCACTGAGCTCATTGCGGCGGGCATGAATGCACTGCGCGGCGTGACGTCGATCCGCTCCGGCAGCCTGTTCGTGAATCCGGTAGCCTTGGGTGTCATCGGAACTTTTTATTCGAACAAGCTGAACGCTGGTGAGAAAGATATTTTAAGCGGCAGCCAGCTTGCGGCGCTGGCACGAAAATCTGCCCCGACGCGGATCCGCTTTCAGTGGGTGAAGGATAAATATGGCCGGTTAACACCGGTGGCTTATCACACCGGCGCTGACAGCGGACAGGATCAGGTTCGTGTGCGCGCTATGCGGAGGAACACGTTCACGGGTAATTATGAGTTCTGGGCGGATGGCGCGGAAAAGCCCACCATCATCTGGACACCCGACGAGCTGGAGTTTAAAGCGCCCACTAATACCGGTAATCGTGACGAGCCGTATTTACCTTCGACCATCACCGTATTACCGTTACCCGGCGCGGAAGAAATGGGCAATACCTCAACCTCGCTGCCGATCCCGGATGAATCCTCATTTGATGATTACATCCTGGTCAATCTGCCGCATGGTATGCCGCCGATTTATATTTATCTGAGTAATGACCACAAATACCATGTGGCACCAAGAGGAAATCCTCCCTTGCCAGCATTTCCTGATGCTAAGAAAGCAGTAAGTAAGACCCTAATCAAGGGCGGAGGAAAGTTCCGGTATCGTTGGAAAGACTCAAAAAAGACGATCTACGAATGGGATTCTCAACATGGAACTGTCGAAGTTTATGATAAAAGCGGGCGTAATCATTTAGGTGAATTTGATCCCGTAACCGGCAAACAAACCAAACCTGCAGATCCATCAAGAAAGGTAGAAAAATAATGATTATTTACACGATAGATTTGTTTGATAAGCAAACGGAAGACTTGATTTTAGAGGTAAATATTCCCAAAGAAAATCTGGACCCTATTTCAAAAATAATGGGTTGGGATGAAGAGGATAAAATGGATTTCATTAATGGCGTTGCGGTGTTTAACGTCAATAAGGTGCAAGCTACATCCCTCGGTATACTATTTGAAACAATATTTGATACTGATAATTACATTATTCAGATGTCTGCAGGTGAAGACAATGACAGATGATTATCCTTGTCCATGTTGTGGTAAAAAAAGTATTCGAAGCTTTAGGTGAGCATGATATCTGTCCCAACTGTAATAGGGAGGGTGACCCTTTTCAGTTTAAAAATCCTGACAGGCGTGGTGGAGCGAAAAAATGAGTTTGAATGAAGCTAAAGAGGCTTTTAAACAAGGTAAATGATTATCAGTTGGTTTTCAAAAGAACAGATAGTCGATAAGTGGTGAATGCTGTTGCCTTTAGTAACCCCCCAAAATTCCCCCCATGCCCGCAGCACCTCCCTGCGGGCATAGATCTTTCTCTCTGACGAACTCACTCAATCTCCGGCAGTCCCTCAATCAGTTTATCCAGCGTCACCGGATAATCGCGAACCCTGATGCCTGTGGCGTTGTAAATGGCATTGGCGATGGCGGCGCTGACGCCGCACAGGCCCAGTTCGCCGACGCCTTTGGCTTTCATGGGTGAAGAAACCGGGTCGGTGTCGTCGAGGAAAATCACTTCCTGATCAGGGATGTCGGCGTGAACCGGCACTTCATAGGCTGCCAGATCGTGATTCACAAAATATCCCAACTCTTTATCGATATTCAGTTCTTCGGTCAGCGCCGCGCCGACGCCCATGGTCATCGCGCCGATCACCTGGCTGCGTGCCGTTTTCGGGTTAAGTATCCGGCCCGCAGCGCAGACCGCCAGCATACGGCGGACGCGGGTTTCGCCGGTCGCGATATCTACGCCGACTTCCACGAAATGCGCAGCGAAGGTCGATTGCTGAAACGTCTTGTCCAGCCCGCCGAACTCGATGGTGTCTTCCACGGTGAGGGTTCCGCTGGCTGCGGCTGTGGCGAGCGGGGCGGTGCGCTCGCCCTGACAAATCAGTTCATCGGTAAACACGGCGTTATCTGCATTAAACCCGAGCTTTTCAGCGACTGCTTCGCGCAGTTTCACGCAGGCGGCGTACACCCCGGCGGTGGACGTATTCGCTCCCCACTGGCCGCCGGAACCGGCAGACACCGGGAAGTCGGAATCACCCAAACGCACCACCACTTTTTCCATGGGAACGCCCATCATCTCAGCGGCGGTCTGGGCGATAATGGTGTAACTGCCGGTGCCGATATCGGTCATATCGGTCTCCACCGTCACGATGCCCTGCGCGTCGAGATGCACCCGCGCACCGGATTTATCCAGCAGATTGTTACGAAAACCCGCCGCGACACCCATACCGATCAGCCAGCGTCCATCGCGAACCTGTGCCGGTGTGGCGTTACGCCGGTGCCAGCCGAATTTATCTGAGCCGGTGCGCAGGCACTCGATCAACTGACGACGTGAAAAGAAACGCTCGGTATTGAGCGGATCGACCTGCGTGTCGTTCAGAATACGAAACTCCACCGGATCAACGCCGGCTTTCTCCGCCACTTCGTCGATAGCGATTTCCAGCGCCATCAGGCCGGGCGCTTCTCCTGGAGCACGCATGGAATTGCCTTCGGGCAGATCCAGCTGTGCCAGCCGCAGTCCGGTCAGGCGGTTTTTGCCCGCGTAAAGCAGTTCGCTTTGCTGAACGGCCAGCTCCGGTGCGCCGCCTGGCAGGTTGCCGGACCAGCTTTCGTGGGCGATGGCAGTGATGCGGCCTTTTTCATCGGTGCCGATGCGGATGTGCTGAATAGTGGCCGGACGGTGCGTGGTGTTATTAGGGATCAGCGGTCGCGGCAACATCACTTTCACCGGTCTGTTGACGGCACGCGCCGCCAGTGCCGCCAGCACGGCATCGCTGCGCAGAAACAGTTTGCCGCCGAAACCGCCGCCGATGTACGGCGAAATCACCCGCACCTTCTCTTCGGGAATATTCAGCGTTTTGGCAAGTTCACTGCGACACCAGGCGATCATCTGGTTCGAGGTGCGCAGGACCAGCTTGTCGCCTTCCCAGACGGCCAGCGAGGCGTGCGGTTCCATCGCCATATGGCTCTGATCCGGCGTCGTATAAATGGCGTCATGCTGCACCGGCGAGGCGGCGAAGGCGCTGGCGAAATCACCTGCGGTTTTGTCTGGCGTATCTTCCGGCGGCGTGGTGACGGCAGGCTTTTGCTCCGCCAGGCTGTACGCACCTTGTTCACGCTGGTAATCAACGTTGATCAGTGACGCGGCGGCGCGTGCCTGCTCGAACGTTTCCGCGACCACCACAGCAATCGCCTGATGATAGTGTTCAATCTGCGGGCCGCCGAGCAGTGTGGCGGCGTTCATGTCGCCTTTGCCCAGCTTACCGGCGTTGGCCGCCGTGACGATCGCCAGCACGCCGGGCGCGGTTTCGGCGTCATGCAGATCCATCGCGGTGATACGGCCTTTGGCAATGGCGGCACCAAGGACATAACCATAGGCTGCGCCCGGTACTTCATTCTGCCATTCGTAAGCGTAGGGCGCGGTGCCGGTGGTTTTTAGCGGACCGTCGATGCGGTCATGCGCACGACCGACCACTTTCATCTGGTCGATCGGATTGTCTGTTGCAGGCGTGTCGAATTTCATCAGTTATGCCCTCGTTTCAGTCAGCACGGAGGCGAGCGTTCGCTTCGCCAGTATCAGCTTGAACGCATTCTCAGGCGTCGGTTGCGCAGCGGCGAACAACCGCGCGTAAACCTCTCCCGCACCGTTCGCCACCTGTACATCGGCTTCTGCCAGCCTCCAGGGTTTATGCGCCACACCGCCGAGTGCGACACGACCGGTGCCGTCGGGCTGTACGATGGCAGCAACCGACACCAGCGCAAAAGCGTAAGATGCGCGGTCACGGACTTTGCGGTAAACATGCGTGCCTCCCGCAGGGGGCGGCAGGATAACGGCGGTGATCAGTTCACCTGTGGCCAGCACGGTTTCCAGATGTGGCGTATCGCCCGGTGCAAGGTAGAAGTCGGCCAGCGGAATGAGGCGCACCGCGCCGTCAGGGTTGATGGTTTCCACTACGGCATCGAGCAATTGCATCGCGACGGCCATGTCGCTCGGGTGTGTGGCGATGCAGGCCGCGCTTGCGCCGACGACGGCATGCTGGCGGCTGAAGCCCCTGATGGCCGCACAACCACTGCCGGGCTGACGTTTATTGCACGGCTGGTTGGTATCGTAAAAATACGGGCAGCGGGTACGCTGGAGCAGGTTACCGGCGGTAGTCGCCTGATTGCGTAACTGGCCGGAGGCTCCTGCCAGCAGCGCCCGCGACAGCACGGCATAGTCGCAGCGGATGCGCAAATCAGCGGCCAGATCGGTATTACGTACCAGCGCGCCAATGCGCAAACCGCCGTTGCCGTCGGGTTCAATGGTATCCAGTGCCAGACCGTTGACGTCAATCAGATGGGAAGGTTGCTCGATCTCAAGTTTCATCAGATCCAGAAGGTTGGTGCCGCCTGCAATAAATTTTGCACCGGGATGCTGTAAGGCACTGCTGGCTGCGTCGGCGGGTGTCTTCACCCGTTCATAGGTAAAAGCCTTCATGGTTTTTGCCCTCCGGCGACGTCTTCAATCGCGGCAAGAATGTTGGAATACGCGCCGCAGCGGCAGATATTGCCACTCATGCGTTCGCGGATTTCTTCTGCGGTACGCGGTGGAGGGGAAACCAGATCCAGCGTGACGTGGCTGGGAATACCACTTTCGATTTCCTGCAACACGGCGACTGAGGAGCAGATCTGCCCCGGCGTGCAGTAACCGCACTGGTAGCCGTCGTGTCTGATAAATGCGGCCTGCATCGGATGCAGGTTGTCAGGCGTGCCAAGACCTTCAATAGTGGTGACGTCGGCGTCCTGATGCATCACCGCCAATGTCAGGCAGGAGTTAATACGGCGGCCATCGACGATAACGGTACAGGCACCGCACTGACCGTGATCGCACCCTTTTTTAGTGCCGGTCAGTTGCAGGTTTTCGCGCAAGGCGTCCAGCAGGGTGGTGCGTGTATCCACGACCAGCTGGCGGATCTGGCCGTTCACTTTCATTTTAAGATGGGACTGATGTGTTTCATTGTCATGGTTGCTCATGCCAGACCTCCGGTATTACAAAATTTGAATCCAAAAAGGGGGTGACTTCGCGGGTGCCTTTGCGGCATTTTTTTATCACGAAGCCTTAAGCATAGTCGGCGATGGCGTTGGGATTAATCCTGAAGTCCGGCTTCTTCAGTTTATTCCACTTTCAGTCCTGCTTTTTTCCCTTCACCGGCTTCGTCAGTTCCCGCGCATAACGGATGAAATCCGCCAGTGCTTTGTTTTTCAGATGCCGCTGCCAACTGAGCGTCAGCGTGGTAGTCGCACCGGGATGGGTCAGGAAGCAGTAATTCACATCGGGGATCATCACTGATCGCTGGGTTTCCGGGACTAACGTCACGCCCATGCCCATCGATACCAGCCCGATAGCCACCGATACATCGCGTGTGAACTGAATTTTCTGCGGCACAAATCCGGCCTGCTGGCAGGCGTTAAGTGCTGACCAGCCGAGGCCGACACCCGGCGGATCTTTCTGGATAAGAAACGGAGAGTCCGACAGCGAGGATAGGTCGATTTTTTGCCCTGAACAGGCCGGATGGTCGCGCGGGAGCACTGCAATCAGCGGACGGGTAGCAACGTCGAGATATTCCAGCTCAGGGAACTGCGGCACCGGTGAACGCACCAGCGCGATATCCAGCTGATAATTGAGCAAAAGTGTTAGCTGCTCGTGAACGTTATGTTCTTCAATGACGATATCAATATCGGGTTTATGTTTGCGGTAACCATTAATTAACAGCGCGAGGGCCGGATCCAGAATCGACGATCCGACATAACCCAGTTTGAGTTGTCCTTTATGTCCAAGCCGCAAACTGCGGGCATTCTCGAGGAATTTCTCGTAATGGGTGATGGCGATGCGCGCTTCTTCTACCAGTTGCTGCCCCTCGAAGGTCAGCGCCACATGGCGCTTATCACGGGTGAAAAGGGGGATCCCCAGAGACTGTTCCAGTGCCTTTATTTGCTGGCTTAATGCGGGCTGGGCGATGTTCAGTTGCAGCGCAGCTTTACCAAAATGCAGCACTTCCGCCAGCACCACAAACGAGTGTAATTGTCGGTAATCCATATGTCCTCCGGTGGATTTTTCTCATAATAATTCCTTATTAAAAAGCCGCGTATTGTTATTGGACTCTTATCACCCATTCTTTGCAAACTGGCGGGGTAGCGGCGATGAACAGCAGGCCGCTGTATCCTCAATGACATGAATTAAAAGGGCATGAGATGTCTGAAGAAAAAACAAAAGTGACTGATCTTCGTTCCGCGCTGGAGGTGTTGAGCCAGTACGACGACGAACTGATCTACACCGATGAACCTGTAGACCCGATTGCGGAGTTATCCGGTGTATACCGCTACGTTGGCGCACACGGCACCGTCAAACGTCCGACTCAGGTGGGGCCGGCGATGATCTTTAATAAGGTCAAAGGGTATAACGACATGCGGGTGCTGATTGGCCTGCTGTCTTCGCGTAAACGTGTTGCCCGTTTGTTTGGCACCACGCCGGAAAATCTGGCGTTTATGCTGAAAGATTCTGTGTCTAATCCCATCCCGCCGATTGTTATTCCGCATGAAAAAGCGGTCTGTCAGGAAGTGGTTCATCTGGCGACCGATCCGGATTTCGACATTCTGAAAATCCTGCCAGCGCCGACCAATACGCCGGAAGATGCGGGCCCGTATTTCACCCTCGGCATGTGCTACGCCGCTGATCCTGAAACCGGCGAGCATGACGTCACTATTCACCGCCTGTGCGTGCAGAGCAAAGATGAAATCTCCATGTATTTTGTGCCTGGCCGCCATCTGGATGTGTTCCGTCAAAAAGCCGAAGCCGCAGGCAAAGCGCTGCCCATTACCATCAGCATCGGCGTTGATCCGGCGATTGAAATCGGTGCGTGTTTTGAGCCGCCAACTACGCCGCTGGGCTTTGACGAGCTGTCGATCGCAGGCAGCCTGCGTAATCAGGCCGTGGAGCTGGTGGATGCTCTGACCGTCAATGCGCGCGGTATTGCCAACGCCGAAGTGGTCATCGAAGGTGAACTGGTGCCGAACTACCGTGTTCGCGAAGACCAGAACACGAATACCGGCAAAGCGATGCCTGAATTCCCGGGTTATACCGGTGCGGCACAGGCCGAAGTGCCGGTGATTAAAGTGAAAGCCATTACCCACCGCCGCCATCCGATCCTGCAAACCTGTATCGGGCCGAGCGATGAACACACCAATATGGCCGGTATCCCGACCGAAGCCAGTATTTTGCAGATGGTGGAACGTGCGCTGCCTGGCTTTGTGCAGAACGTTCACTGCCCGTCACCGGGTACCGGTAAATACCTCGCGGTATTGCAGGTGAAAAAACGCTTTGCGGCGGATGAAGGTCGTCAGCGTCAGGCGGCACTGCTGGCATTTGCTGCCTTCTCAGAGCTGAAACATGTGATGCTGGTGGATGAAGACGTTGATATTTTCGATCTCAACGACGTGATCTGGGCGATGACCACCCGCTATCAGGGCGATGTCAGCACGGTCTTTATTCCCGGCGTGCGCTGCCATCCGCTTGATCCGTCTTCCGATCCGGCCTTCAGCCCGTCGATACGTGACCACGGTATTGCCTGCAAAACCATTTTCGACTGCACAGTACCTTACAACCTGAAAGCGAATTTCCAGCGCAGCGAGTTCCTCGACGTGGATGTGAACCGCTTTATTCCAGGCTTCACTAAAAAATAAGAAGGCAACGGCGGAACTATGACGTTAATGACCAGGAGTAATAACTCATGATTATCGGACCTTATATCAACGGTTCCGCCGTATTGCTTGGCGGGATTGTCGGCGCGTTACTCAGTCACCGGCTGCCGGAACGTCTGCGGACGTCCATGCCGCTGATTTTCGGTGCGGCCTCGATGTGTATGGGCGTCGTGCTGGTAGTTAAAGTCAGCCACATGCCGGTGATGGTGCTGTCAGTTATCCTCGGTGCGCTGCTGGGCGAACTCTGTTATCTGGAGAAGGGCATCGGCAAGATGGGCAGTAAAGCGCGCAGTCTGGTGGAGGTTTTTGTGAAATCCGATCCGGGTGATCAGGCGTCTCAGGAACAGTTTCTGCAAAGCTACGTGGCGATTATCGTGCTGTTTTGCGCCAGCGGTACCGGGATTTTCGGTTCCATGCATGAGGGCATGACCGGTGATACCAGCGTGCTGATCGCCAAATCGTTCCTCGATTTGTTCACCGCCGCTATTTTTGCCACCACACTCGGTTTCGCCGTGGCGGTGGTCGCGGTGCCGCAGCTCATCATCCAGTTGCTGCTGGCGTACGGCGCAGTATTTATTCTGCCGCTGACCACGCCGGAAATGCAGGCGGACTTCTCAGCCGTCGGCGGTGTATTAATGTTCGCCACCGGTTTCCGTATTTGCGGCATCAAAATCTTCCCGGTCGCCAATATGCTGCCGGCGCTGATCCTTGCCATGCCAATATCAAGCTTATGGGTTCATTTCTTCTGATTCAGACCATTTCCGCTATCACCCACCACTCAGCTTCTTCCGGCAGAGGCGGCGGTTGCCGCCTTCTTCGTGTTTGCGAACCGTGGCGAAAACGAGATTGTCCTGAAAGCTGAACGCCTGATAAACGAAGCCAAAACAGCACGCCTTTTAAGAATACGGGAGTAGATAACCGGAAGCGGCGGGGAATAGAATCCTCCGTCGCTTATTCTTTTTATGAAGGCTCGTTATGAAAAAACTCTTTTTTATCATCATGGTTTCAGCACTGGCGGGTTGTGTCAGTGAGCACCCTAAACTGCAAAAACATCAGACCGGTATGGCGAATCCGGCGGCAGTCTATTGTCATGAGAGAGGCGGCAGATCGGTGAGTGTGCAAACGCCGCACGGTGTCCGTGCCGACTGCGTATTTGCAGATGGCCGGGGTATCGATGAATGGGAACTGTACCGCCGGGATCACGGATAATAATTAACGTGCCAGGCACAGGCAAACAACCCGATTTCACGTTTATCTGTTCACGACGGGATGTGATACTTTGAACCCATTAGCGTGCCGGTGAGAGCAACTCATCGCTTTGGATTCAGAACAGCACAGAGGGTTTATGGCGGTCATTTCCCAACACATTATTGAGCAGGCAAAACACTGGCGCAGGGACTTCCATATGCGCCCGGAACTGGGGCTGAATGAACATGGCACCGCAAAAATAATCAGTGAGCTGTTGCTGTCATTTGGTCTTGAAGTTCACACGGGGATTGCGGAAACCGGCGTTATCGCCACGTTGCGAAACGGCGAAGGGCCGTCCATTGGCTTGCGCGCAGATATCGATGCGTTACCTATTCACGAACTAAATGATTTCGCTCACCAGTCGCAAAACCCGGGGCTGATGCACGCCTGCGGTCACGACGGGCATACGTCGATTTTGCTGGGGCTGGCAAAACATCTTAGTGAGAACCGCCATTTTCGCGGCACGGTGCATTTCATCTTCCAGCCAGCAGAAGAGAATTTCGGTGGCGGTGAAATGATGGTGAAAGAAGGGCTGTTTGAACGCTTCCCGATGCAGGCGGTTTACGCGCTGCATAACTGGCCGGGCTTGCCGGTCGGCGAAGTGGCAGTCAGTCAGGGGCCGATGATGGCGTCGCAGGACAATTTCTATATCACCCTCACCGGAAAGGGCTGCCACGCGGCGATGCCTGAACTCGGTGCCGATCCTGTGGTGGCTGGCGCGCAACTGATTTTATCTCTGCAAAGTCTGATTTCCCGCCGTCTGTCGCCGCTGGAACAAACGGTGATCAGCCTGACCCAGCTTCAGGCCGGGGAAGCCATCAACGTGATCCCGGAAACGCTGCAAATGTCGGGAACACTGCGTTGCCTGAGCAGTAAAACCCGTGAAACCTGCTGGCAGCTGATTGAGGAATACGTCAAAGCGGTGCCGCAGCCGTTTGGTGTGAAAGGGGAAGTGCGCTGGGAATATGGCTATCCGGTGACGCAAAATCATGCGGCGCAGGCGGATATTGTGCGTGTCGCGGCAGAGAACACGCCGGGCATTCAGAAAGTGCATTTCAACAATGCGCCGTCGATGGCCGCCGAAGACTTTGCCTATTTACTCGAAGCCTGTCCGGGCGCGTACTTCTGGTTAGGTGCCGATGGCGCCACGCCGTCAGCGTCTTTGCACAGCCCGCGTTATGACTTTAATGACGATATTATTCCGCTGGGTATCGGCGTGCTGACGACGCTGGTTGAGCGTGAACTGAAAGCATAACGCCCGCGCCGCGCATACAAAAAGGCCGGACATTTTACAGATGTCCGGCCTTTTTCATGATATTGACCCGTCCTGATTAGCGTTGATTACACCCGGAAATGCCCCACGGCGATGGCCAGTCCGGTTGCCTGTTCCTGCAACGCCGACGCGGCGCCGGTGGATTGCTGAACCATCGCCGCGTTCTGCTGCACCATGCCGTCGAGCTGGGTGATGGCGCGGTTAATTTCGTGAATGCTCTGCATCTGTTCCTCAGACGCGTGAGTGATTTCCAGCATCGCGCTGCTGACATTCGCCACATTACTGACGATCTCACTCATGCTGTCGCTGGCCAGCCGGACCTGCGCTGAACCCGATGCCACGCTGCTGACGGTAGATTCGATCAGCACTTTGATCTCCTTCGCCGCCTGTGCGCTGCGCTGTGCCAGACTGCGCACCTCGCTGGCGACCACCGCAAAACCACGGCCTTGTTCACCTGCGCGTGCGGCTTCTACCGCGGCATTCAGCGCCAGAATATTGGTCTGGAAAGCGATGCCGTCAATAACGCCGGTAATATCGCCAATTTTCGACGACGCCGTTTCAATGCTTTCCATTGTCGTGATGACTCTGGTCACCACTTCGTCACCGCGTGTGGCAGCTTCAGAGGCCGATCGCGCAGTGCCGGACGCCTGTTTAGCGGAACTCGCCGACTGAGAAACCGTGGCAGTGATTTGCTCCAGCGACGCCGCTGTTTGTTGCAGGCTGGCCGCCGCGGATTCGGTACGCCCGGACAAATCGTTATTTCCTGCGGCAATTTCATCGGCGGCAATTTTGACCGATTCGCTGGTGGTACGGATTTCCGACATTACCTTGCTGAGCTTATCGACAAAGGTGTTGAACGCCTGCGCGATTTGCGTCACCTCGTCGTGGCCGTCCGTTGGCAGACGTTGCGTGAGGTCATCTTCGCCGGAACTTATGGCGTTGAGTGTATCCCGCACCACAGAAAGGCGACGGAAGGATTTGCTGATAATCAGCCCGATCACCGCAGCGGAGAGCAGCACAATCACCATCAGTGTAATCACCGAAGACGTCAGCAGGGATCGCATACCCGCCGTGGACTCTTTCTGATCCTGCGCCACCAGTGTGTACCATTCCGTGCCTGCCACCGGCATGGCGCGCACGCGTTTCACCACACCATTGAGTTCAATATCCTGCGGTGAATTCGCCGCTAACAGCGCCGGTAAATCCACGCCTTGCGCCAGTGCAGTAAAGGGCTTCAGCGCCAGACTGGCGTCAGGATGCGCAATGATAACGCCGGATTTATCCACCAGCATGCCGAAACTGCCTGGCGTCGGATGAACGGTATTAACGTTATTCACCACGCTGTCCATCGATACATCGCCCGCCACAATCGCTTTCAGCGTGCCAGATTCCATGACAGGCACGGCGAAAGTCACCACTAACTTACCGGTTCCGGCATCAATATACGGTGGCGTGGCAACCGGATGTCCGGCGTCGGCTGCCTGCGTATACCACGGGCGACCGGTCGGATCGTAATCTGCGGGCACACCGGTCGGATCGGAGAACTTCGCGGTTTTATTCGCGTATCCGACGTAGACGTTAGTAAACCCACCTGCGCTGGCGATCTGTTTGAGAACCGGGATCGGATCTTCCGACAGCGCAACCTGTTGCAGTGAATCGATCATCCGTGTTTTAGAACTCACCCAGTCGCTGATCCCTTGCGTGTGGCTGGAGGTCAGCGCGTTCAGCGTACTGTCAGTCGCCTGACGGTTGTATTTGTTAGCAACGGTGTAACTGAGGAACGTATTGATAACCAGCGAGCACGCTACGATGGCGATACAGGCGGTGATAATGCGCGAGCGGATAGTCTTTAGCATGGGCGTTTCCCTGGAAGGAATCTTAAGTTTTTGGTATCGGCAGGAAAGGGAAAAACTTGAAGTCGATCACAAAAAAAATTCTTAGCGTTAAATTACCTGCTTGTTTAAGTGATTCGCGTAAGGTGTTGTTATATAAGAATAAAAGTTAAATAACCATGGTATTTATAAGGTTTATTGAGTTTAATAAGTTGAACAATGCGCTTATCTCTCATCAACCTGCACACCATGGATGAACTATGACCAAAATGGACTTTTCCCAAACCGCTGCCTTTATCTGGTCAGTGGCTGATTTGCTACGTGGTGATTTCAAACAGTCGCAGTACGGACGCATCATTCTCCCCTTTGCCTTGCTGCGCCGTCTGGAATGCGTGCTGGAAAACAGCAAAGACGCGGTCGTGATACAGGCGCAAAAAGTGCACGCCATGGCGTTGCCGGAAGAAGCGCAGGAAAAGCTGATTTTGCGCGCCACCGGCGGACTGGCGTTTTTCAACACCTCGCCGATGAATCTCAGCAAGCTTGGACAAAAAGACACCCGGGATAACCTGGAGAACTACATTCAGAGCTTCTCCACCGATGCCCGCGAGATTTTTGAACACTTCAAATTCAGCGAATTTATCAGTCAGCTCGACGAAGCCAATTTGTTGTATAAAGTGGTGCAAAAAGTCGCAGCGACCGATCTCAGCCCGGCGGCGGTATCCAACCACGATATGGGGCTGGTGTTTGAAGAACTGATCCGCCGTTTTGCCGAAGGATCCAATGAAACGGCGGGTGAGCACTTTACGCCGCGCGACATTGTGCGCCTGACCACCGCGCTGGTGTTTATGAAAGACGATGAGGCGCTGACCCGCGACGGGATCATCCGCACCATTTACGATCCGACGGCGGGTACGGGCGGCTTTTTATCGGCGGGGATGGAATACCTGCACGAGCTGAATCCGAACGCCGTGATGCGGGCATTCGGACAGGAACTGAACCCGGAATCCTACGCCATTTGCAAAGGCGACATGCTGATCAAAGGGCAGGACGTCAGCCTGATTAAACTCGGCAACACACTTTCCAATGATCAGCTTCCCGCCGACAGATTTGACTACATGCTCTCCAATCCGCCGTTCGGTGTGGACTGGAAGAAAATCGAAACCGAGATCAGCGACGAACATACTCTGAAAGGTTTTGATGGTCGTTTCGGTGCCGGATTACCCCGTGTTTCCGACGGTTCGCTGCTGTTTCTGTTGCATCTGATCAGCAAAATGCGCGATGGCGGCAAAGAGGGCGGCGGCCGCATCGGCATTATTCTTAACGGTTCGCCATTGTTTACCGGCGGGGCGGGCAGCGGTGAAAGCGAAATCCGCCGTTATATTCTGGAAGCCGACCTGCTTGAAGGCATCGTCGCGCTGCCGACCGACATGTTCTACAACACCGGCATTTCGACTTATGTGTGGATCCTGTCGAATAACAAAGACAGCGCACGTAAGGGCAAGGTTCAGCTGATCGACGGCTCAAACCTGTGCGGTAAAATGCGCAAATCTTTAGGGTCGAAGCGTAATCTGATGGGCGAAGATGACATCAGACTCATCACCCGCACCTTTGGTGATTTTGCGGTGATCAACCCGACCCCGCTGTATGAGCTGGGATTAGAGAAAGCGCCGGAACAAAAATCCAGCCGTGGCCGCCAGTCCGCCAGCAGCAAAAAAGACGCGCCGAAAACCTTCGCCAGCAAAATCTTTAACAGCACCGATTTCGGCTACCGTCGCCTGACCATTGAACGTCCGCTGCGCCTTTCTGCACAAATCACCGATCAGGCCATTGCCACTTTACGTTTCGCGCCGAAGCCGTTTAACGCGCCGATGGAGCGGTTGTATCAGGATTTCGCCGCGCCGTGGAATGCGCAGATTTATGGCGATTTTTCGCAGGTAGAAACCGAAGCCCGCGCCATCATTAAAGCCGATTTCCCCGAGCTAAAAGAGAAACAGATTAAAGACCTGCTCGATGCCAAATTGTGGCTGGCGCAACGCACGCTGATGGAAAAAGCCCGTCAGATTCAGATGGCCTTTGGCGCAACTGACGGCGGTAAACACAGCGTCAGCAACGATTTCAATCAGTTTGATCACTCACTGAAAACCGCGCTCAGTGTTGCTTGCGTGAAGCTCGATACCAGAGAGAGAAAGCAGTTTATCGACGCAATCACCACCAAAAATCCGGCAGCCGAACCGGTGGTGAAGAAAGTCGTGAAAGAGAGCGAACAGCCGTTGTATGGCGCGTTCCGCTACAAAGGCAACGTGGTCGAGTTCGAACCGGACGGTGATTTACGCGATAACGAAAACGTTCCGCTCGATCCTTCCGTTGCTACCAGCCTGCTTATCGAAAGCTATTTCGACCGTGAGGTAAAACCGCACGTCAGTGACGCTTGGATCAACGCCGACAAACGCGATACGAAAGACAACGAGATCGGCGTCGTCGGTTACGAGATCCCGTTCAACCGTCATTTCTATGTTTATCAGCCCCCACGCGATCTGAAAGAGATCGACGCCGACCTCGATGCGATCAGTGCCGAAATCATGGCGCTGTTGCAGGAGGTGCATTCATGAGCGGGCGGTATAAGGCGTATGGGGAATATAAGGAGTCTGGGGTTGAGTGGGTCGGTTCAATGCCTAGTCATTGGACAATAGAACCACTATTTTCAAATTGCGACGCCCCGATCGAAAAAAACTCAGATGGAAGAGAAAAAAATGTTCTTTCGTTGAGTTATGGAAATATTATACCCAGAGACGTTGATGATAATTTTGGATTGCTGCCAGAGTCTTTTAATACCTATCAACTAGTTTATCCTCAAAATATAATACTCCGTCTAACAGATCTCCAGAATGATAAAAGAAGTCTTCGTGTAGGATTTTCAAAACAACAAGGGATTATTACATCGGCTTATTTGAAACTTGTCTTTACGAAAAAAATGAGTTCACCATTCATGTATCGTCTTCTTCATTCTTATGATACGACAAAAGTGTTTTATGGCATGGGAGGGGGATTACGACAATCAATGAAGTTTGAAGATTTTAGGAGATTACCCCTTTTAATTCCATCCTTTGCAGAACAAACCCAAATCGCCACCTTCCTCGATCACGAAACCGCCAAAATCGATACCCTGATCGACAAGCAGCAACAACTGATTGAACTGTTGAAAGAAAAACGTCAGGCGGTGATCAGCCATGCGGTGACCAAAGGGCTGGATCCTGATGTGCCGATGAAAGATTCGGGTGTTGAGTGGTTGGGGGAAGTGCCGGAGCATTGGAAAGTTTTGGCGATAAAAAAAATTGTCTCAACTCCAATCACTGATGGTCCGCATGAGACGCCAAATTTTATTGATGAGGGAATATCTTTTATTTCTGCTGAAGCAATATCGTCAGGTGTTATCGACTTTAGCAAACAGAGAGCATGCATATCAATAAAAGATCATATTAGGTTTAGTGAAAAATACAAGCCTCACCTTTATGATATCTATATGGTTAAATCAGGCGCAACAACTGGAGTTTCAGCAATTGTAGAAACTATAAATGATTTTAATATTTGGTCTCCCTTAGCAGCCCTTAGATGTAGTGAAATAGCGTTTCCCTATTTTGTATTGTACTTTTTAAGATCTCAGCAATTCCTTACCGCCATCGAATTAAATTGGAGTTTTGGTACTCAGCAAAATATTGGTATGGGAGTGATAGGTAATATTTATATATCTTGCCCGCCAATTAAAGAGGCAATGATAATTTCTGATCATATTCGGCAGAAATGTTCGAAAATTGAGAGCCTAATCACTCTAGCTACTCATCAAATATCTTTAATGCAAGAACGCCGTACCGCCCTGATTTCCGCCGCTGTCACCGGCAAAATAGACGTGCGTGACTGGCAGGTTCCTGTCACGCAAACCGAATCTGACGAGGTGATGGCATGATGTCGGATCCGACCAAAGAAAGGATTTTTCAGGATGAGATAATCGCACAGCTGTGCGCTAACGGCTGGATCACCGGTAAACCGGACGGCTACGATCGCGAGCGGGCGCTGTATCTGCAGGACGTTCTGACCTTTGTGCACACCACGCAGCCGAAAGAGTGGGAGAAGCTGGCGCGGGTGTATCCGCAGGATACCGAACGTCATTTCCTCGATGCGCTGGTAGCGCAGTTAAGCAAAGCCGACACTAACGCCACGGACAAACTCTCGCGTACTTACGGCACCCTCGGCGTATTGCGCCACGACCTGAAGATCCGCAATGCCAGTTTTACCTTGTGCCAGTTCAAACCCGAGCACGACCTGAATCCCGATACGCTGACGCGTTATCGGCAAAATATCTGCCGCGTGGTGCCGGAACTGGTGTACAGCCCGTATGCCAGCGCGGAGCATTTTGCGGCAAGCGGGGTGAAAGCTAAAAGCTGGCGCATCGATCTGGTGTTGTTCGTCAATGGTCTGCCGGTTGCCACCCTGGAGCTGAAATCCGAGTTTAAGCAGACGGTGCAAAGCGCCATCGCTCAGTACAAAGACACCCGCCTGCCGAAAGATCCGGCGACCAAAAAGCCGGAGCCGCTGCTGACATTCAAGCGCGGGGCGCTGGTGCATTTCGCCGTCAGCCAGTACGACGTATTCATGACCACCCGGCTGGCGGGCGATCAGACCTTTTTTCTGCCGTTCAACAAAGCTACGCCGGAAGGCGGAAAGGGCAATCCGATGCCCGCCGACCAGACCCGTTACGCGACGGATTATCTGTGGAATGAAGTGTTGCTGCCCGATAACCTGCTGACCATTTTGGGCAGTTACGTGCATCTGCAAATCGATGAAAAAGAAGACTGGCAGGGACTGAAATACAAAAAAGAAGCGCTGATATTTCCGCGATATCATCAGTGGGATGTGGTGAATAAACTGGTGCGTGCCGCAACGGAAGAGGGCTGCGGACATAAATACCTGATCCAGCACAGCGCGGGTTCCGGCAAATCTAATTCGATTGCCTGGACGGCGCATCAGCTTTCGACGCTGTATGCCGCCGGCGGACAAAAGCAGTTTCATTCGGTGATTGTGGTCACTGATCGCACGGTGCTGGACGATCAGCTTCAGGACACAATCTATCAGTTTGAACATGCCGACGGTGTGGTCGGGCGCATCAATAATAAGACCGGCGATGGCTCAAAAGCCGAGAAGCTCGCCGCCGCGCTGGAAAACTCGCAGCCGATTATTATCGTCACCATCCAGACGTTCCCGTTTGTACTGAAAGCGATTGAAAACAGCGTGAGCCTGAAACAGCGTCAGTACGCGATCATTGCCGACGAGGCGCACTCTTCACAAAGCGGTTCGACAGCGCGTCAGCTGAAAGAAGTGCTGATGCTGGAAAATACCGGCGACGACGTTGAGCTGTCTTCCGAAGACATCATGGACGCCACGATGGCGGCCCGGCGCGGCAGCAATAATCTCAACTATTACGCTTTTACCGCTACGCCGAAAGCCAAAACGCTGGAACTGTTTGGCCGTCTTCCCAACCCGAACGAACCGGCATCTAAAACCAACCGGCCACAGGCGTTTCATGTTTATTCCATGCGGCAGGCCATCGAAGAGGGCTTCATTCTCGACGTGCTGAAAAATTACGTCACCTATCATGTGGCTTATAAACTGGCGCAGAAACAGCAAGATGCAGATAAAGAAGTCGATAGCAAAAAGGCCGGCAGGCGGCTGAGTCAGTGGGTACGGCTGCATGATCACAATATTGCGCAGAAAGTGAAAGTGATTGTCGAACACTATAAAAATCACGTCATGAACTTACTCGGCGGGCAGGCGAAAGCGATGGTTGTCACCAGCTCGCGTAAGGAAGCGGTGCGCTACAAACTGGCATTCGACAAATACATTATTGAAAATAATTACCAGAAAATCAGCGCCATGGTGGCGTTTTCCGGTGAGGTGGAATTCACCGAAAACGACCCGAACAGTGACGGACAACTGGGGCAGAAATTCACCGAATTCAACATGAATCCCGGCCTGAAAGGGCGTGATATGCGCAAGGCTTTCGACAGCGACGATTATCAGGTGATGCTGGTAGCAAACAAATTCCAGACCGGATTTGATCAGCCGAAACTGTGCGCCATGTATGTCGATAAACCGCTCGGCGGTGTCGAATGCGTGCAGACCCTTTCACGCCTGAACCGCATTTATCCCGGCAAGGCCGAATCCGGCACCTTTATTCTCGATTTCTATGACCAGCCTGACGAAATCCTCGCTGCCTTTCAGCCGTATTATCAGACCGCTGAACTGATGGACGTATCCGATCCGGCGCTCGTTTTCGAGCTGTTTGAAAAACTGCGCACCAGCGGGATTTTTCAGTGGAATGAAGTCGAACAGTTTTGCACCGCCTTTTTCAGCAAAAACAAATCCAGCGCCGCGCTCAGCAATATCAGCAGACCGGCCGTCGTGCGCTGGGAGAAACGCTATGCCTCTGCGATTGAAGCCTATAAGCAGGCGAAAGATATGTTTGAACGCACCAAAAAAACGCAGGATCCGGTGATTATCGCCAATGCAGAGAACACCTTTAAAGACTGCAAAAAGGAAAAAGACCGGCTGGAAATCTTCAAAAAAGACCTCGGCAGCTTTGTTCGTTTCTATGAGTTCATTTCGCAGATCGTCGATTACGATAATAAAGATCTGGAGAAACTGAGCCTGTTCGCACGGCATCTGCGCCCCTTACTGCGTGAGCAAAACGTGCAGGAAGACGACGTGGATTTGCATAACGTGGTGATGAGCCATTACCGTTTATCGAAAATGCGCGAGCAAAGTCTGCGGCTCACCGACAGCAGTCGTGACGACCGGTTGCAACCCGGCAATGACGTCGGCTCGGCGAAACCCAAAGACAAGAAAGAGGATTTTCTGTCGCATGTGCTGGAGCGTTTAAACGAACTGTTTATTACCGATAATCTGACGGATAAAGATTTGATCAGCGGCTTACACACTGTTTGCGGCAAGATTTCTGAAAACCAGACGGTTATGACGCAACTTGCCAATAATACGTCTGAGCAGGTGATGCTGGGAGACTTTCCAAAAGCGGTTGATGAAGCCATCATGGACTGTAACGCCGCCCAGCAGGAAATCATGCTGCAATATCTCTCCAGTCCCGCCATCGCTAAAGGCTATGCAAGAGTCATTTTAGATATGCTTAAGGCCGGTTAACACGTGAATGGGCTGCGGCTAAAGCCGCAGCGTCAATGCAACGACTTACTCTTCAGCAATCTTCTTCTTATCCACATGCCCCAGCGATCTGTCCGGGAAACAGATATCGCGCACGCGCTGTTTGAGCGGCGCGGCATCCGGAAAACCGCCGTCGCGTTTGCGTTCCCAGATAATTTCATCATCGACTTTGATTTCGTAAATGCCACCGGTACCCGGAACCAGCGTCACGGAGGCCAGATCGGTACTGAACGAATTCAGCAGTTCCTGCGCCATCCATGCGGCGCGAAGCATCCAGTTGCATTGGGAACAATAAGTGATGGTGATGGCTGGCAGTTTTTCCATGGTGCTGACCCTTTTTGGAAGATTTTATCGATGTTTTAGAAAGCAGATATTAGTGTCCGCTACAGACCTGCGCCAGTAGTTGTCTAAGCCACTGATGCGCCGCAGAAAGATGCGAGCGTTCGTGCCACGCGGCGACTTTAGTAAAGCCGGGAATGTCCAGCGGTGGCGGCATGACTTCCAGCCCTGTGACGTCGCGCACCAGCCGTTCCGGTACCACGGCGATCAAATCTGTGGTCTGTAAGACCGGCGGCAGCACCAGAAAACTGTTTACCGACAGCACCACATTGCGCTTTTTACCCAGCGCCTGAAGCGCGGTATCCGTCACGCCGGTAAAATTCTCTCCGCTCAGCGACACCAGCGCATGATCGTACTGACAAAAAGTATCGAGCGAAATCGTCCCCTGTTCCAGCGCCGGATGGTCTTTGCGCAGCGTACAAACATAACGCTCATCGTATAAATGGCGGATATGCAGATCAGGCGGGGTTGTCTCCGGCGTCAGCAGCGCGAGGTCGATTTCACCGCGCTCCAGCCGCCCCTGGATGGTCGAATCCTCAACCCGCTGGACTGACAGATGAATGCCGGGCGCCAGCTTCTGTAACAGGGAAAAGAACGGCACGATAATCACGCTCAGCGCGTAATCGGTAGCGGCGAGGGTAAACGTCATCTCGCAGTCAGCAGGCACAAAGACTTCCGGTTGCAACAGTGCCTCGATTTCAGCCATCACCCGCTTCACCGGTTTAGCCAGCGCCAGCGCGCGTTCGGTCGGTACGATGCCGTAGCGCGCCCGCACAAATAACGGGTCGTCAAAACTTTCCCGCAGGCGCGTCAGCATGCTGCTCACGGCGGGTTGAGTCAGGGAAAGACGTTCTGCGGCGCGGGTCACGTTGCGTTCGTCGAGCAATGCATCGAAAGTCTTTAGCAGGTTGAGGTCGAGACTTTTTAGATTGCGCATGGGCAGGGCACCGATTGAGTTATAACGAAATTTGATACGCACTATAATATTTCTACACTTCTGCTTATAGCTCTTTGGCAGCACTCTGAGTGCTGAATGTGTCAATCCACCGAGGAAATATTATGTCTGCACTATTTACGCCGTTTACGTTGAAAGACGTCACCTTAAAAAACCGCATTGCCGTTCCGCCTATGTGCCAGTATTCCGCCACTGATGGCGTGCCGAATGACTGGCATCAGGTGCATTACGCCACGCTGGCACGCGGCGGCGCGAGCCTGGTGATTGTCGAAGCGACGGCGGTTTCACCGGAAGGCCGTATCACCCCGGGATGTCTGGGGATCTGGAACGATGAACAGGCTGCTGAACTGGCGAAGATCGCCAAATCCATCAAAGCCGCAGGCGCAGTACCGGGGATCCAGATTGGTCACGCAGGCCGCAAAGCCAGCGCCAATCTGCCGTGGGAAGGGGACGACCATATTGCTGAAGGCGATCCGCGTGGCTGGGCGACCATTGCGCCATCCGCGGTAGCATTCGGCAAACATCTGCCAAAAGTGCCGAAAGAAATGACCAAAGCCGATATCCAGCGCGTGATGGCCGATTTTGTCGCTGCCGCAAAACGCGCACGCGATGCCGGTTTTGAATGGCTGGAACTGCATTTCGCCCACGGCTATCTGGCGCAAAGCTTCTTCTCCGTGCATTCCAACACCCGCACCGACGAATACGGCGGTGATTTCGCTGGTCGCAGCCGTTTCCTGATTGAAACTTTCGATGCCGTGAATGCCGTCTGGCCGAAAAACCTGCCGATCACCGCGCGTTTTGGCGTGATCGAATACGATGGCCGTGATGAAGAAACCCTGGCGGAATCTATCGAACTGACCCGTATTCTGCGTGAGAAAGGGCTGGATATGCTTAACGTCAGCGTCGGTTTCTCGACCTGGGAAGCACAGATCCCATGGGGTGCTGGTTTCCTGGCACCGGTGTCGCGTCGTGTGCGTGCCGAAGCCGGTTTACCGGTGGCAAGTTCATGGGGCGTCGCTTCCGCTGAAATCGCCGAGCGTTGTATCAGCGAACAAGATATGGATCTGGTGATGATTGGCCGCGCTATGCTCGCCAACCCGCATTATCCGTATGCGCTGGCGAAAGAACTGGGAGAAGACAACCCTTCATGGGTTCTGCCTGCGCCTTATGCACACTGGCTTGAGCGTTACAGCATCAGCTGATATTCGTTTTACATCAGCGCATTAACCCACAGGCAGAAGCTTTCTTCTGCCTGTTTTTTTGTCCGGCGCTTAGATATAAAAATAATGAATATTTATCATCACAAGCGGTGATTTCCGTAATATCTCAGCGATGCGTATTCTTTGTGAACACCAGCCAGTGGGCTGTTCCACAGATAAAAAGGAAACACACATGAATGCGATTAACTGGCCACAGGGCTATATTCCCGGCGAAACCGACAACTTCGCGTCTAACGAAATGATCATCACCGGCGTGACCGTGGAAGACCTCTGGGCACAGCTTGATAACACTGCCGCCTGGCCGGTTTACTACAGTAATGCATCTGATATTGACTTCCACGACGGCAGCGGACCGGGCCTGAGCGACGGCGCACGTTTTCGTTTCAGCACCTTTGGTTTTCCGGTGGAAGCGCAGATTAATGAATACGTCCCGCCGGTCAAAGGCCAGCCAGCGCGAATGGCGTGGCACGGCTGGGCAGAAGGCGATGCCGACACCCGTCTCGACGTGCATCACGCGTGGCTTATCGAAGAACTGTCCGGCGGCCGCGTACGTATCCTGACGCAGGAAACGCAAAATGGAAAACCGGCACGCGAACTGGCAATAACGCGACCTAACCCGATGATCAACGGTCATCAGGAATGGCTGGACGGGATGATTAAAGCGGCGCGGGGATAGCTGATCATCCGGCTGGCGACTGAAGCGTAATTAGCTGACGTATAAAGTAAGATCCCGCCAACAATGGCGGGATTGAGCGATCAACTTAAATCTAAAGAGACGAGTTGCCCGTCATCACCAAAAATAATTGTCACCATTCCGTAAGGACAATCAGCCGTGATAACTTTGTTTTTAAGCTCTTCATCAATGCAGTGTGAAGCCTTCTGCGTTTGTTTATCAAATCGGATTTCAAGGAAATAACCTTCGCCGTTGTTCACATGAGGTAATGCATCTTTTTCACCTCGTGCCGCAAGATATTTTTGTATTTCTTCAATATGTATTTTTGCCATTCTCGTTAAACACCTCAAGGTAAAGGAACAAAAGAGCCTTTCTCGATAAGATTTTTCACTTGGTTTGGCCTTATAGGGCCGACAGATATTATCTTCATTTCATTATTTGGTACTGTAATACGCAAAAGTTTTCCATCAACACTTTGTATTACATTGATATGGCCACTCCTTGCATCATAAACACGTACAGCTGCGGGGTTGTTAGCAAGCTTCTGCAGCTCCGCAGCGTTAAGTTTTCCAGATAAATTACCCAACCTCGGATCATTTAATTGAGCGTAAACTCGATCAGCTATATTAAAGACTCCAGTCACCTGAGCGCCTTTTGTCATTTTCCCAATTAAGGCTAGTGCTCGTTCAGCAGGTAATGAACTTAATAATGCTAACGCATAGTCTTCTGGATTTTTTGCATTCAATAATGCCATCACAGTGTCTGATCCTGGATTATTTTCCAAGATAGCCTTGATGACATCCTCAGGTAGGTCGCCTTTTATGTATTGATCACGAATTGTCTGTTTTTCTTGATCAGTCAGATTTGGATCATGCAAAAGCTCTTTTTCTAAAGAGGCAGCACCTTCAAAATACTTACCACCCTGGCTACCAAAAACGTCACCAAGACTACTCAGCGCATTATTCTCAACCTCATTCTTCCCGCCCTTACCCCCATCAATCCCCGAGCTTACATCTCCCCCCACAACGCCACCGGCGATCCCTGAGGCTAACGTTGCCAGCGCAACTACGCCTTGTTTCTCTTGTTCGCTCAGATCTTTGATGTCTTTGCCTGGATAGAGCGCTTCGGCGATGTACTTCGCGCCTGCGGCTGACAGCCCGGCACCGGCCGCGCCGGCAGCGGCATTGCCGCCTTGCATGTCGGCGACGACGGCACCGGCCAGCGCGTGGCTGATGATGCGTTCAGCGCCTTCGGCGGTGTGGGTTTTGATGTATTCAGCCATGTAAGGCGCGGCGGAGCCCGCCACGGCGGAGCCCCAGTCGCCTCCCGTCAGGCCTTGTATGGCGGCGGTAATCGCCTGAACGGCTTTCTGTTTATCGCTGCCGGTGCCGTAGTCGTTTAGCGCCGTGTCGTAGGCGCGTCTGGCGATGTCTTCACCAGTTGGCGTTTTCCCTTCGGCTTCCAGCGCGGCTTTCGCGGCGGCGAGATTGTCGGGATTTTTCGCCGCTTCCTGTGCCGCGATTTTCCCTTCGGTGCGCACGATGTCCGCGACCTGCGAGCCAATCTGCGCGATGGCGCGGTTCTCGTCGATGCGCTGCTGTTCTTTAGCGGCATCGAAGATCGGCGCCAGCGTGCTGTGGGCGTTGTCGGTGTCGCGGCTTAACTCAGCGACATCCTGCGTCTGTTTCTCTTTATCGCGGATGACGATCGTGCCGTCCGCGACAGCGGAACCGGTAGTGCTGGCGGCGCTGCCGTCGTTGTTCAGCCCGGCGAGCATGCCGTTAGCCATATTGCCCATGAACTGTGAGGCGGTGTTGCCGCTGGAGCTCATGCTGGCGCTGCTGCTCTCGACGCTGTAATCGGCTTTGTTGCGGATGTCGTTCCAGCCCAGCGTGCCGGTATCGAGGCGGTTTTTGTCCGACGTGGCACCGGAGGCAATCACGCCGCCGTTAAGCTGGGTGTGGTTGCCGACGGTGATGTCGAAGCCGCCGTTGCCCGCGAATATGCCGCTCTGGTCGGTGACGCTGGCATAGTCGGCGTTCATTTTGTCCTGCGTCAGGCTGATGTACCCGCTGCCGCCACCGCCGCCCCAGGTAAAGCTGCCGCCCGCTGCGGCGCTCTGCTGTTTCGAATCGTAATGTTCGGTGTCCTGCAGGCTTTCGGCCGTCAGGTTGCGGCCAATCTCAGCGGTGATCTGCTCACCGGAAACCTGAGCGCCTCTGATGTTCAGATCGTTACCGGCATTGATGTTCAGGTTGTTGCCTGCGGCAGCGTTGATGTCGGCGAAGATTCTGATGCCAGGTTTTTAAAGAGCGTCCGGATTAACAGCCTAGCTTAATTACTAAGTGACTCAAACTTCACCTTTTCCGGAGACCAGCGGGGTACGCAACGATGTGCTGCGGCTGAATGATAGATAACAAGATCCCGGCGACTAGGCCGGGATCTTGTTGTATTTAATGGGTTATTAATATATTTACTAACTTCTCAGCAATAGCATGTTCCACATCTTCATTACCATCCAAACACATGTAATCATTAACAACCCACCGAAGGTAAGTATAGATTTCGTTAACACTTTTTCCTTGATTAAGCATCTCAGAGATTGGGTGTACATATGAGTCATATTCATCCTGAGCGTCTGGTAAATCACTAACACCGATTGGATCCCAATCGTGCAGTAAAATGGTTCTTATTTTTTCATATAGCATTACATTATTCATTTTTCGTTGCCCCTGGAATAACTGTCACAACACTCCCAGTATTTGAGTTAACAATTACACGCAAATTATTTGTCGAATCATAGTAACCAGTCGTCCCAGATGTAGTGGAATATTATGTTCCAGTTTTGATTGTATTTTCTATTGCTGATGGTGGAATTCCTCTTCCTTGCATACGGTCAACAGCATGGGCTGAGTAATTCCGTTCACCGATAACTGTGGATACGTTGGAGCCTTTAGTATTTATGGGATTCCCACTTCTTCCCGTAGGATTGTATGATCCACCACGTGGCCCCCCGCCTCCAAATCCACCATCCATCGGATCAACCAAGGATTTACAAGTCATTGGACTACAATTACGCCCCAGCGCATTATTCTCCGCCTCATTCTTCCCGCCCTTAGCCCCATCGATCCCCGAGCTTACCTCTCCTCCGACTACGCCACCGGCGATCCCTGAGGCTAACGTTGCCAGCGCAACTAC
>NZ_JYDG01000100.1:0-38691 GCF_003263545.1 Rahnella sp. AN3-3W3 | reverse complement strand
CCCCGGGGTTCAAATAAAACCGTTCGGAAGAAGAAAATCAAAACTAATAAAAAAACAAAAACAACTAAACAAATAATTAATAAAAATGAGGCGTGAGTAGTTATCCCCGGTAAATCAAAGAATGTAAGAATAAGGACAAATGGGATAAGTGGTGTAAACGACATGAACCATAGTCCCCCCCACCCGTAATTCACATAACGCGGGATCTCCATCCACACATCATTGATTTCATTCACCCGGATGAGCTGCGGCGGAGCTTTCTGATCGTCTGCCTGTTTAGGTAAATCTTCGTCCCAGTATCGAACTGGCGCATCAAGTCTGGACTGTCGTTTCATCACATCATCCCTGTTTACTGACCGTCAGGCTCAGCTGATAATCTGCATCAGTATTATCCGGCCAGTAATTCGCGATTAGTGTCACTTTCGCTGTACGGCTTTGCTCCGCCCAGACACTGACCATCAGATTCAGGCTGTTTATCTTCCTCTCTTTACCGCCTTCCGTTACCGTCTCCTCATCCACTGACAGACGGTATTTATAATAACCGGAAGGCTCCACAGCCTGATACCCGTCAGCCTGCCCCGGCGCACTCACTGATTGCGAGAACAATACCTTATCGTCACCGGCACGCGCCAGATGCACGGACCAGCCACCTTTGTCTGCCGCCCATCCGGGCATACTCACCCGCAGATCGATGCGTTCATAAATCACACCCTCAAGGGTGGTGCGACCGGTTGGGCTAACAGCAGAAGCAAAAGCCACATCTGCCACCATGCCGCTGACAATCGCCCGGTAATCGATCAGGGCTTCGGCCAGGTCTTCCAGGCTGTTGGCATGCCAGACGATATCGTTACCATGCCGCTTCAGCTCAATGCCGAAGCAGGTACGTCGCAACCAGATTTCAAACGCTTTGGAGCGCAACTCACTGCCAACATACGCCAGCATGGCCCCGCTAATTAACAGTATCGCCGCCCAGCCGGCTGGGCCAAATCCTAGAAACCCTGTACCTGACGTGCTGGAAGCTAAAGAAAAAAGGCCCTGAGCACCATAAAAACTACTTACTACCCCTCCAATAACCATGGAGCCTCCCCCAAGAAAATAACTCACAGAGGCACTGGTATCGCCAGCTTTGTACGTATCCTTGCCCTTTAATATATTTCTGTAACCATCAGCAATACCCGCAATCCCCCCCAACACAGCCCCAAACCTGACCATGGCGGGCACCTGCTCTGCGGCGCTCAGCACCACCCAGTTTTTCTTTAACGCCAGTTTGTAGGCAAAACCTGACAATTCTGAGAAGCCTTCCATCATCAGCAGGGTGTTAATGGCCATATCCGCGACGAGATCTTTATCAGTGCCCACGGAGTTATTCAGCCGCTCCGTCAGTTCACGCCAGTTAAACCACTGCATCGCCAGCAATCCTGCCCCCAGTATCAGGCCGGCACCGTCACCGCTGACCAGTCGGCGGCTTAACTCGCCATATTTGGCGATCTGCGCATAAGTTGCTTTAAGCACCGGACCGGTTGCGCCTTTTTCTGCCAGCGACAGCTCTGAAAGATAGACATTGTGCAATTCATCCAATACCGCAGGGTTATTGAACGGTTTTTCCGTCAAGCCGGGTAACTCGCTTTGCAGTTTCGCCAGAGTCCCCGGTGCACTGAACTCCACCCAAAGCGGCGTATCCAGCCCTTTGCCCCGCATCCCCTGAATTTCATCCACCACCGACATACTGCCACCGGTTAGCCTGAGCACGGGGCCGTTTTGCGACATGGCCTGACGCAGGGAAGCGGAATGTCTGAGATGTTTCTGCAACCCGCGGAAGGTCGTCTGGTATCTCAGTACAACGACGGATTCGCCCGCAGTCAGCATGGCCGCCTGCATCATCCACATAAACCCTTTGCGGGGAGCCTCGGCCAGCGACTTACCCAGCCGGGCGGCAGAGCCAGTGACTGCCAGCATACGGATAGCCCAGCTCCGCTGGATGGCAGCACCTTTCAGATACTGACCAAACTCATCGGAAGTTGCCGCCGCTTTATAATTACCGTAGTTGAAAACAGTGTTCAGCAATGAGGTGTCCATTCCCGTAAAGCCCTGATACGCCGGTGAGTCAGCCTTTTCGAGCCACAACGCCCAGACCTTTAAGGTATCTTTGCCCATTGCACCGCCCTGCACACAGGCAGCAAGCGTCAGCATCTGCGCAGCCCAGCTCCCCGCACTGCTATCAGGAGAATAATCATGCGTAATGATCGTCTGCCAGCCGGGTGCCTGATACCAGGCGGCAAGATCTGTATCAATGGCGGCAAGCTGCTTTTCAGGGGAGGTAAATCGCTCTTCAAATTCAGCGGCAAAGGACGCCCGCGCCGGTTCGTCATAGTTTTCCAGCAAACGATGCGTTTGTTGGCTGAACGTTTTCTCCCAGGGAACGGGTCGTGGATAGCCGCCCCCGATACCCGGACCTGATGACGCCTGGCGGGGATTATTCACTACCTCAGTTTTTATATTGTCGAGGTACTGGCAGATCGCCTCAGAAATCATATGTCGGTGGAAGACGCCGGGAAGCTCAAGATATTCCTGCCTCGCTTCCGCAATCTGCATACGGCTATTATTCAGTTCCTGAATCACGCCCACGCTGTCATTCAGCGCCAGCGCCACGGTCCGGCATTGGTACTCCACATTAAAGTGCGAGATTTTCAGTTCCAGAATTCTCTGTTTAACAATGTCCGTACGGGGGAAAAAACCGTGAACGCCACCGTCTGGTTCACCGGTAAGTCTTTTGGGATTATTGAAAAAATACTCGGTGGCAAACTCGGCAACATTAGCTTTCATTGAGGAGAGTTGCGGATCCATAATCAGCGCTGCGGGTATACTCGCCGGATTATTTTTCAACTCCGGAAGAGAAATTTTGGTGAAACGACTGACCGGGCGCCTTTCGGACTTATATTCCTCAAGCACCTCTTTACTCCAGGGATCGCGGCTGAAAGCCAGCCAGGCTTCACTGTATTTTTTGTCATCGATATTGATGAAACTGGCAGAAACATCGTGCCCGTGCTGAGCACAGGATTCACTCAGCGGTTCAACGGTTTCACTTTCGGGCATATTAAAGGGATTGAATTGTCGCAGATAGCCTTTGGCCGTCACCTGATAGCCCTGCCAGATCCGCTTATCCAGCAAGACATACACATAGCCCATGCGTAAAGTACGCAGCGCATATTTAAATTCGCTTCCGGTCAGTTCAACTTCTTGCTGAGGAACATCTGGTCGCCAGCCTGTATTCACCAGAGTATGAGGCACCGCTGCGACACGCAGAGGATAGATCGGTAATCCTTTCCGCTGGCAGGCTTTGCAGCCTGAAGGGGTAGAAGTGGCCTGCTCACTGGCAACCGCGTTCTTCAACATCTGACTTCTGAAATCCATGAATAACATTCCCTTGTTTTTTTCATGGTTAATACGCCGAATTACACACGATGTAAAACTTAACCTAAATTTCCTCTATAAATGGATTTGAATTGTGATCCTGATCGTAAGCCTGCATCCGCTTTTCCAGCTCCGCTAAGGATCGCAGGCCATCTGCCAGCGGCAGGGTTTTATCATTGAAGATTTCAAGCGACCACGGCCCGGTGAAGCCTTTTCGGTTCAGCGTGCTGACGAAATCCACCAGCGGTAAATCACCCTGCCCCGGATAACAGCGATAACTACGGCTCCATTGCTGCACATTCATGTCTTTGTAGGGCGCATCAGCCAGTTGCAGGAAGCTGATTTTATCCAGCGGCACTTCGTCCAGCCGGTCAAGATTGTCGCCCGTGGCGAGAATATGGAAGCTGTCGAGCACAATGCCCAGCGCCGGACTGTTCACCTCACGTACGCGATCCCACGCCTGCCGGTAGCGGTTGATGTGTTTGCCCCACGCCAGCGCTTCAAAACCGATGCGGATATCATAAGGCTCCGCCATTTCAGCCAGCGCGGCGAGATCGGCAATCTGCACATCCCGCTCCGGTGAGCTTTCCGGATCGGTGTTGCTGCACACCAGTAAATGATCGCAGCCCAGCTCGCGCATCAGATCAAACTGACGGCGCGCGCTGGCGAGTTTTTCGATACGTTTTTCCGCAGGAACGCCTTCGAAATCGCGGAAAGGCTGCAGCAGGAAAATACGCAAGCCGAGGGAATCGGCGAGATTACGGATAGCCACCGGCTTGACCGGACTTTTAAGCAAATCATCTTCGAATATTTCCACGCCATCGAATCCCGCAGCAGCTATCGCCGTGAGCTTTTCAGGCAAGGTTCCTGGTACTGAAACTGTCGCAATTGAACGTAAACGGGTGGTTGCAGGCAAAATAGCGTCCTTTAAGTCAGGCTTCGATACTTACAGTAGTGGACCCTCATGCCACGTTCGTCAAGTGCAGAGGCGTTGTATGAACGCACGGATTGTAACTGAGCGACGCAATGGTTAATCTCTGTGGCGTGAATGTGGTTAATGATGAGGATAAGACGCTGAGCAGCCAAAGTTCCCCGGCGCCGGACGTAAAAATGATCCGATAGGACTGAAGCAGCGCATTTTTGACAGCGCTTTGGCTGAATTCGCAGAATCCGGTCTGATGGGCGCACGCATGGAAAATATCGCTTCTAACGCCAGTACCACGAAACGTATGGTGGTCTATCACTACAAGACCAAAGAAGCGTTGTACATGCTGGTGCTGGAGCACGTTTACCGCGGTATCCGTCAGCACGAGCGGGATCTGGATCTCTCGTCATTTCCGCCCGCGGAAGCTATCGTCAAACTGGTCGAAGCCAGCTTTGATTTCCACGTCTCACATCCGGAATTCATTCGTATTGTTTCAACGGAAAACATGCTGCGCGGCCGGTTTATCCGTCAGTCCACCAGCATCCGTGAAATCAACAAATCGGCATTAACGCTGCTGGAAGATATTCTCGCGCGCGGCAAGCAAAGCCATCTGTTCAAAGAAGATGCGCAGGCACGCGACGTTCACCGTCTGATCAGCAGCCTGTGCGTGCACCAGGTTGCCAACCAGTATACGTTCGGCGCTTTGTTTGAAAATCCGGATGAAGTGGATTTACAGACCGCCCATTACCGACAGTTGGCCGTACAGGTCGCGCTGCGCTATGTGATGAAGTAATTGTGCTGATCGGACGCTGTTACAGAGCGGATAGCAAAAAGGCCTCGTAAGAGGCCTTTTTTGTCGGGCAGTATCAGCCAGTGATTATTCTTTCGGCGCGTCTTTGCCGTCTGTTAGCAGTTTGTCCAGCGCATCGCCGCCCACGTGACGGAAATCCTGACCCTTCACGAAGTAGAAAATGAATTCGCAGATGTTCTGGCAACGGTCGCCGATACGTTCGATAGAACGGGCGCAGAACAGTGCGGTCAGCACGCTTGGAATCGTGCGTGGATCTTCCATCATGTAGGTCATCAGCTGGCGCACAATGCCTTCATATTCCTGATCCACTTTTTTATCCTCACGGTAAATACGCACCGCTTCGTCAAGATCCATACGCGCAAACGCATCCAGCACATCATGCAGCATCTCTACGGTATGGCGGCCCAGCGATTCCAGGCTGACCAGCAACGGCTGATGCAAATGTGAGAATTTTTCCAGCGCCGTGCGGCAGATTTTATCTGCCACGTCACCGATACGCTCGAGTTCAGAAATGGTTTTGATAATCGCCATCACCAAACGTAAATCGCTGGCGGTTGGCTGGCGCTTGGCAATGATGCGCACACAAGCTTCGTCGATCGCCACTTCCATCAGGTTAACTTTGTCATCACCTTTGATGACGCGTTGCGCCAGTTCGGCATCCTGATTGTGCATCGCCGTGATGGCGTCAGTCAGTTGTTGCTCAACCAGGCCGCCCATCGCCAGAACCTGTGTACGGATATGTTCAAGCTCAGCATTGAACTGGCCAGAAATGTGTTTGTTTAAGTTCAGGTTGTCCATTCTTTGTACCTCAACCGTAGCGGCCAGTAATGTAATCTTCAGTCTGTTTGCGCGCTGGTGAAGTGAACAGCGAGTCAGTGTCGCTGTATTCGATCAGTTCGCCCAGATACATAAACGCAGTGCGATCTGAACAACGCGCAGCCTGCTGCATGTTGTGGGTCACGATCACCACGGTGTAATCAGATTTTAACTCGGTGATCAGCTCTTCAATACGGCCGGTAGAAATCGGATCGAGCGCCGAGCAAGGTTCATCGAGCAGCAGAACGTCAGGACGGATCGCAATACCACGTGCAATACACAAACGCTGTTGCTGGCCGCCGGACAGGCTGTAACCACTCTGGTGCAACTTGTCTTTAGATTCATTCCACAATGCAGCTTTGGTCAGCGCCCATTGCACACGCTCGTCCATATCCGTGCGGGACAGCTTTTCAAACAGACGGACACCAAACGCGATGTTGTCATAAATAGACATCGGGAATGGCGTCGGTTTCTGGAAGACCATACCGACTTTGGCGCGCAGCAGCGCGATGTCCTGCTTATCCACCAGAATGTTTTCGCCGTCGAGCAGGATTTCACCTTCTGCGTGCTGTTCCGGATATAACTGGTACATTTTGTTGAACGTACGCAGCAGCGTGGATTTACCACAACCTGACGGACCGATGAATGCCGTGACTTCGTTCTTAGCGATATCCAGGGAAATATTTTTCAGCGCGTGGAATTTGCCGTAATAAAAGTTCAGATCGCGAACCTGAATCTTGCTGTTGGATGCGTCAGTCATTCGACTCATTAAGACATCTCTCTTATTCGCGCGCCGCATGGCGACGCCGGGTAAACAGTGACGGCAGCCGTTTTCGTCTGCCATCGATAATGAATGAACTTATTGCTTTTTCGGCGCGAAAATCACACGCGCCAGAATGTTCAGCAGCAGCACGCACACCGTAATCAGTAGCACGCCCGCCCAGGCCAGTTGTTGCCACTCGCCAAACGGGCTCATCGCAAACTTAAAGATAGTCACCGGCAGGTTGGCAATCGGCTGCATCATGTCAGTGCTCCAGAACTGGTTGGAGAGTGACGTGAACAGCAGCGGCGCGGTTTCACCGGCAATACGGGCAATCGCCAGCAAAATACCGGTGATAATGCCGGAAACAGACGCTTTCAGCGTGATGGCCGAAATCATTTTCCATTTCGGCGTACCCAGCGCATAAGCTGCTTCACGCAGGCTGTCGGGCACCAGTTTCAGCATGTTTTCCGTGGTACGGATAACAATCGGGATTTGTAACAACGCCAGCGCCAGAACGCCTGCCCAGCCAGAGAAGTGACCCATTTTTGCCACCATAATGGTGTACACAAACAGGCCGACAACGATGGATGGCGCAGAAAGCAAAATGTCGTTGATGAAGCGAATGAATTCAGCGAGCCAGGATTTGCGACCATATTCGGCCAGATAAATCCCCGCCATCACGCCCAGCGGAGTACCGATGACCGTCGCCCATAAAATCAGTAATCCGCTGCCCGCAATGGCATTCGCCAGACCGCCGCCCGCCGTGTTCGGTGGCGGCGTGTTTTGCGTGAACAGCGCCAGCGACATCCCGTCCACACCTTTGACGATGGTGGTAAACAGGATCCAGACCAGCCAGAACAGACCAAACGCCATGGTCATCATCGAGACCATCAGCGCGATACGGTTTTTCTGACGGCGCCATGCCTGACGTTTACGGCGTGATTCCAGTAATGCTGCGTTACTTTGCATGTCGAGTGTCGTCATCTTAACGGCCCTCTTTCTTAGCCAGACGCAGGATCATCACTTTCGACAGCGCCAGGACAATAAAGGTGATAACAAACAAGATCAGACCCAGTTCCATCAGCGCGGCAGTGTGCAGACCGGCTTCCGCTTCGGCAAATTCGTTTGCCAGTGCGGAGGTAATACTGTTGCCCGGCGCATAAAGTGATGCGCTGTCGAGCTGGTAGGTGTTACCGATAATAAAGGTCACTGCCATGGTTTCGCCCAGTGCGCGTCCCAGACCTAACATCACGCCACCGATAACCCCATTTTTGGTGAACGGCAGCACGATGCGCCAGATCACTTCCCACGTGGTGCAACCAATGCCGTAAGCAGATTCTTTCATCATCACCGGCGTTTGCTCGAACACGTCACGCATGACGGAGGCAATGTACGGGATGATCATAATGGCGAGAATGACGCCCGCCGCCAGAATACCGATACCAAAACCCGGGCCGGCGAACAGTGCGCCAACAATCGGGATACCGGAAAGTACATCACCCACCGGCGTCTGGAAGTACTGCGCAAACAGCGGTGCAAAGACAAACAGACCCCACATGCCATAAACAATGCTGGGGATCGCCGCCAGCAGTTCGATAGCAATACCCAGCGGGCGTTTCATCCAGTTCGGCGCCAGCTCAGTGAGGAATAATGCGATACCAAAGCTGACAGGAACTGCAATCAGCAAGGCAATAATGGAGGTCACGACCGTGCCGTAAATCGGCACCAGTGCGCCGAATTGTTCGTTCGGAGCATCCCAGGTTTTCGTCCACAGGAAGGATAAACCAAACTTTTCGATGCTCGGCAGGGAAGCAATAAACAGCGAGACGATAATGCCGCCCAGCATGAATAGCACAATCAGCGCAGCCAGTTTGACCAGAGCGCCGAAGATGATGTCACCGTTTTTGCTGGGTGCCTTGATAGCCGGCTTGTATTCAGCCATACCACTCTCTTTTAATTCAGATTTAATTCCCTCCCCGGCCGGAGAGGGAATGAAGCAGAGTTACTATACCCAAAATAATTGGAGTTGCACCAAGCCAGCTGCAAGTGAATCCCGGTGAGCTTACTCAGGTAAGTGATTCGGGTGAACGAGCGCAGCTAACGCCGGTGCAGCTTCAGGTATGACAGGTATTCCTAGTACAGTGCTTTGCCGCTGCTGTCTTTAACGTTGGTTTTCCATGCTGCACGGATCTGCTCAACCACTGATTCAGGCAGGGCTGCGTAATCCAGATCGGTCGTCAGCTTGTTGCCGTTTTTGTAAGCCCAGTCGAAGAACTTCAGCACTTCAGTGCCTTTCGCTGCGTCTTGCTGATCTTTGTAAATCAGAATGAAGGTGGTGGAGCTGATTGGCCACGCATTGTCACCTTTCTGATTAGTCAGGTCCTGAGCGAAGGTTTTGCTCCAGTCAGCGCCTTTAGCCGCTGCGCTGAAGGACTCTTCAGTCGGGCTGATCGCTTTACCGTCAGCATCAACCAGCTTGGTGTAAGCCAGGTTGTTTTGCTTGGCGTAAGCATATTCTACATAACCGATTGAACCAGGCAGACGCTGAACAAAGGCTGCAACGCCGTCGTTACCTTTACCGCCGAGACCCGTAGGCCAGTTCACAGTGGAACCAGAACCGATTTTGTCTTTCCACTCGCTGTTTACTTTCGCCAGGTAACTGGTGAAGACATAAGAGGTACCGGAACCGTCAGCACGGCGAACGACCGCGATGTTGGTGTCTGGCAGTTTCACGCCTGGGTTCAGCTTGGTGATCGCAGCGTCGTTCCACTTTTTGATTTTGCCGAGGTAGATATCACCCAGCGTTGCGCCGTCCAGCGTCAGCTGACCGGATTTGATCCCCGGGATGTTAACAGCCAGTACCACGCCACCGATCACGGTAGGGAACTGGAACAGGCCGTTTTTGGCCAGATCTTCGTCTTTCATCGGGGCATCAGATGCGCCGAAGTCTACGGTCTTGGCGATGATTTGTTTCACGCCGCCGGAAGAACCGATGCCCTGATAGTTAACCTGAGTACCGGTTTCTTTCTGATATGCGTCAGCCCACTTAGCGTAAACAGGAGCTGGGAAGGTACCGCCAGCGCCAGTCAGGTTAGTGGCAGCGAAAGCAGACATTGCTGTGAGGGAGAAAGTCGCTGCTACAAGACCGGCGACGGTGTTACGCATCAATTTCATGTTCCACTCCTGGTGGTTTTAAACTTCCCGACTGATGTCGACGTTAATTAAAGTGTTTGGCACAGGAGGAAAATAGGACAGTTTAGTGACAGTAAAATGTACGTTATGTGACAGTTTTATGACACTGGTCACAATTCGAACCATACGGGCAAAATGCGGAGATTTTAAGCGGGAAATGCCGGTTGTGACACCGGCAGATGACTAAAAGCGGGCAAATTATCGCCCTTTCTTCTTACGTCCGGGCTGGGCAAAACGCTTACGGGAGCCTGAATTACCCTCCGGTTTTTCGGTATTTTTCGGTTTTGTGACAGCCGGTTTTGCAGCAGTGGGTTTCTTAGCCTGAGCAGTTTTTGCCTGCGCTTTTTTCGCCGGTTTATCTTCAGACGACGAATTTTCAATCAGTTTAAATAACTCAATCAGTTCATCATCGGTCAGGTCACGCCATTCGCCCAGCGGCAATCCTTTCAGATTGATGTTCATGATGCGCACGCGTTCGAGCTTAGTGACTTCAAAACCAAAGTGCTTAGTCATACGGCGGATCTGGCGGTTAAGCCCCTGCACCAGCGTAATACGAAACACCATCGGCGCTTCTTTCTTCACTTTGCACTTTTTGGTCACGGTACCGAGCATCGGTACGCCCGCGCCCATACCGGCAATAAACTCGTCTGTGATCGGCTTGTTGACGGTGACGATGTATTCTTTTTCGTGGTCGTTACCGGCGCGCAGGATTTTGTTGACCAGATCGCCATGATTGGTCAGCAGAATCAGGCCCTGCGAATCTTTATCCAGACGGCCAATCGGGAAGACGCGTTTGCTGTGGTTAACGAAATCGCGGATGTTGTCCCGCTCACCTTCTTCCATCGTGGTGATGATGCCGACAGGTTTGTTCAGCGCGATCAGTACCAGATCTTCTTCATCACGCGGCTCGATAACCTGACCATTCACTTTCACCACATCGCCGGCAAATACCTGAGCCCCTACCGCGGCACGCCTGCCGTTAATAAAAACATTTCCCTGTTCGATGTAACGATCGGCATCGCGGCGCGAGCAAATTCCGCTCTCGCTGATGTATTTGTTAAGACGAATGGAGTCGGTCTGCATTGAGCAAAGCACCTTCAGAAAAACGCGAACTATACCTTATCCGGCGCGGGTTACGAAGTCTGAGAGAAGAAAATCGTGACCGTTTACTGAGAAAGAGAAAAACCGGAAACAATAAAAAAGCGCCCCGAAAGGCGCTCAGAGAATCAGCGACTGAATAGGTCGGTTTTATTCGACGGTCACAGACTTCGCCAGGTTACGTGGCTGGTCAACGTCGGTGCCTTTAATCAGCGCAACGTAGTAGGACAGCAACTGTAACGGCACGGTGTAGAAAATCGGTGCGACGATTTCTTCAACGTGTGGCAGCTGGATAATCTTCATCCCTTCGCTGTCGGTGAAACCGGCGTTCTGATCTGCGAAGACATACAGCAGCCCGCCACGGGCGCGCACTTCTTCGATATTCGATTTCAGTTTTTCCAGCAATTCGTTATTAGGTGCAACGACGATCACCGGCATATCCGCGTCAATCAGCGCCAGCGGGCCATGTTTCAGCTCGCCCGCCGCATAAGCTTCTGCGTGAATATACGAAATCTCTTTCAGCTTCAGCGCACCTTCCATCGCGATCGGATACTGATCGCCGCGACCGAGGAACAGGGCGTGATGCTTGTCAGAGAAACCTTCAGCCAGAGATTCGATGGTTTTATCCAGCGACAGCATTTGTTCGATACGCGCAGGCAACGCCTGAAGCGCGTGAACAATGTCATGCTCAACTTGCGGGCTCATCCCTTTCAGACGGCCCATGCGAGCCACCAGCATCAGCAGAACGGTCAGCTGCGTGGTGAACGCTTTAGTAGAGGCCACGCCAATTTCGGTTCCGGCTTTAGTCATCAGCGCCAGATCGGATTCACGTACCAGAGAAGAACCGGCCACGTTACAGACCGCCAGAGAACCGAGATAACCCAGCTCTTTGGACAGACGCAGCGCTGCCAGCGTATCAGCCGTTTCACCAGACTGAGAAAGCGTGATGATAAGGCTGCCCGGACGAACAGCGGATTTGCGATAGCGGAATTCTGACGCGATTTCGACATCACATGGCATACCGGCCAGAGATTCGAACCAGTAACGAGCCACCATGCCGGAGTTGTAAGACGTCCCGCAGGCGATGATCTGCACATGCTGAACACGGGACAGAATTTCGTCAGCTTTTTCGCCCAGCTCGCTCAGATTCACTTCGCCGTGACTGAAACGCCCTTCGAGGGTGTTTTTAATGGCCAGCGGTTGTTCGTAAATCTCTTTTTGCATGTAGTGACGGTAAACGCCTTTGTCACCGGCGTCGTACTGTACTTTGGATTCGATTTCTTCACGCTCAACGGCATGACCATTTTTGTCATATACGCTGACAGAACGGCGCTTAACCTCAGCAACATCACCTTCTTCCAGGAACAGGAAGCGGCGGGTAACAGGTAACAGCGCCAGCTGGTCGGAAGCGATGAAGTTTTCACCCACGCCACGGCCAATCACCAGCGGGCTACCGGAACGGGCAGCGACCAGAACAGACGGGTCGCGGCGGTCCATCACTACCGTACCGTACGCACCACGCAGTTGCGGGATAACACGCTGAACGACTTCCAGCAGCGTGCCGCCCTGAAGTTGTTCCCAATGCACCAGATGCGCGATCACTTCGGTATCCGTTTCAGAATCAAAACGGTAGCCGCGTTCAATCAGTAACTCACGCAGAGGTTCGTGGTTTTCGATAATACCGTTATGCACAACCGCGATGTAATCAGACACATGCGGGTGGGCATTGGCTTCAGAAGGCTCGCCATGTGTTGCCCAGCGGGTGTGAGCAATACCGGTACCGCCGTGCAGCGGATGTTCATCCAGCGCATCAGCCAGCATCTGGACTTTGCCCAGACGACGCAGACGTCCCATTTTCCCGTCGGCATCAATCACAGCCAGACCGGCTGAGTCATAACCGCGGTATTCGAGACGGCGTAAACCTTCCAACAAAATTTCAGCAATATCGCGTTGCGCCACAGCGCCTACAATTCCACACATCAGTTTTATTCCTATAGAAGGTCTTTCGGGACCTTTTTTGATGCCTGACCTGATTTATCCACAAGCCCCGTTTTCCGGTGTACTTGCGGTTCCCCGAGCCTTGTAGAGAGTTGGGGATTATTATGTTTTGGACTGAATTTCGACGACAAAATGCAGACCAAAACACAACGTGATAAACAAACATCAGGCGCAGAAAACTGCGCCTGAATGCTTAAGCCTCAGAATAGCTTATTTTTTCTTCACCGGTTTCTGCCAGTCAGGTTTATGCACCTGCGGTACACGACTTAGCAGCAGACCGTTTTCTGGCACATCGCGCGTCACTGTCGTACCCGCAGCGATAGTCACGTTATTACCCACGGTGACTGGCGCGACCAGCTGTGTGTCAGACCCGACGAAGACATCATTACCGATGACAGTTTTATGCTTGTTCACGCCGTCGTAGTTACAGGTGATGGTGCCCGCACCGATATTCACGTTATCGCCTATCTCGGCATCGCCAAGATAGGAAAGATGACCGGCTTTCGAGCCTTTACCCAGACGCGTCTTTTTAATTTCGACGAAATTACCTACATGCGCGCCTTCAGCCAGTTCAGCGCCGGGGCGCAGACGGGCAAACGGTCCGACAGTACAGCCGCTTTCCAGCACCGCATCTTCGAACACGCTGTACGGGCTGACTTCACAGTCATCACCTATCACGCAGTTCTTCAGCACGCAGCCTGTACCAATTTTGACGCGATCGCCCAGTTTTACCTGGCCTTCAATGATCACGTTAGTGTCGATCACCACATCAATACCGTGCGCCAGTTCACCTCGCAGATCAAACCGCGCCGGATCCATCAACATCACGCCTTCCAGCAACAGACGCTCAGCCTGTTCGCTCTGATATACGCGCTCGAGACGGGAAAGTTGCAGGCGATTATTTACGCCGTCCACTTCGCTGTTTCGCGCCGGATGCACGGTGGCGATCAGATGCCCTTCAGCATGCGCCATCGCAATAATATCGGTGATGTAGTATTCACCCTGCGCGTTATTGTTGTTCAGCTGACCGAGCCAGCGTTTGAATGACGCGCCGTTAGCCACCAGAATACCGGTGTTAATTTCCTGAATTTTCAGCTGTTCTTCGCTGGCATCTTTCTGCTCAATGATGCCGGTAACAATACCGTTCTCACGAACAATGCGGCCATAACCGGTCGGGTCATCCAGCACAACGGTCAGTAAACCAATGCCGCCATCAGGCTTGGCTTTGAGTAATTCGTTCAGGGTCTCGACGGAAATCAGCGGAACATCGCCGTACAGCATCAGCACATCTTCATCATCGGCAAAGAACGGCGCGGCCTGCTGCATTGCATGACCGGTGCCCAGTTGCTCTGCCTGCAATACCCAATTCAGATCACTGCCTGCCAGATTTTTCTTCAGTAAATCGCCACCATGGCCATAGACCAGATGCACGTTCCGGGCACCCACTTGCGTGGCCGCATCAATGACGTGCTGAACCATTGGCTTGCCGGCCAACGGGTGAAGAACTTTCGGAAGGTTGGAGTACATGCGTGTCCCCTTGCCCGCGGCAAGGATCACCACACTCAGTGCGCTGTTCGACATAGGTAACCTGACAAATCCAATTTGAGTGACAAAAGTAACCCGTTAAGTGCGCGGATTACTACATATTTCGCTTCAAAAACCGCCCGCAGACCGCAGCCTGCAAGGGTTGTATGCTGCATAGACTACACCAAAAAAACTGAGGGTAAAGTGTCGATTAATCACGCAAGTATTCCACTAAAAGCGAAAATTTGCGTTGGGAAAAAAACTGAAAATGTACTTTTTTAAAGGCAAAAAAAAAGCGACCCGAAGGTCGCTTTTCTAACTGATGTCGTTACATCGCTTTTCTGGTCAGTTCGATAACGCGAAGTTTCGCGATCGCCTTAGCCAGTTCCGCTGACGCCTGAGCGTAATCAACGTCGCCGTGAGAACCACTAATGTGTTCTTCCGCTTTGCGCTTAGCTTCAAGCGCGCGCGCTTCGTCGAGGTCTTGCCCACGGATTGCAGTATCAGCCAACACGGTCGTTGCATTCGGCTGCACCTCAAGGATGCCACCAGAAAGATAGATATACTCTTCTTCACCGTGTTCTTTAACAATGCGCACCATGCCAGGCTTGATGGCGGTGAGCAGCGGAGCATGCCCGGGGAAAATCCCCAGCTCGCCTTCGCTACCCGTCACCTGGATTTTTTGTACCATGCCTTCAAACATACGTTTTTCAGCACTAACAACGTCCAGATGGTAAGCTTTTTCAGCCATGTCATCCTCTCTCACAACAAGCTAGCGTTACAGTTTTTTGGCTTTTTCCACTGCTTCATCAATGGTGCCAACCATGTAGAACGCTTGTTCCGGCAGGTGATCGTAGTCGCCGTCCATAATACCTTTGAAACCACGAATGGTATCTTTCAGCGATACGAACTTGCCCGGAGAACCGGTGAAGACTTCGGCCACGAAGAATGGCTGGGACAGGAAGCGCTGAATCTTACGCGCACGGGATACGACCAGTTTGTCATCTTCTGACAATTCGTCCATACCCAGGATCGCGATGATGTCTTTCAGTTCCTGGTAACGTTGCAAAATAGACTGCACGCCACGAGCCACATCGTAGTGTTCCTGACCAACAACCAGTGGATCCAGCTGACGGCTGGTAGAATCCAGTGGGTCAACCGCCGGGTAGATACCCAGTGACGCGATCTGACGGCTCAGAACCACGGTCGCATCTAAGTGAGCGAAGGTGGTCGCTGGAGATGGGTCAGTCAAGTCATCCGCAGGAACGTAAACGGCCTGTACGGAGGTGATAGAACCACTTTTGGTCGAGGTGATACGTTCTTGCAGAGCGCCCATCTCTTCCGCCAGAGTCGGCTGATAACCTACCGCTGATGGCATACGGCCCAGAAGTGCGGACACTTCGGTACCGGCCAGGGTGTAACGGTAAATGTTGTCAACGAACAGCAGTACATCACGACCTTCATCACGGAATTTCTCCGCCATGGTCAGGCCGGTCAGTGCAACGCGCAGACGGTTACCTGGTGGCTCATTCATCTGACCATACACCAGGGAAACTTTGTCGATAACGTTGGAGTCGGTCATTTCGTGGTAGAAGTCGTTACCCTCACGAGTACGTTCACCCACGCCTGCAAACACAGAATAACCGGAGTGCTCAATCGCGATGTTACGGATCAGCTCCATCATGTTTACAGTTTTACCCACACCCGCACCACCGAACAGACCGACTTTACCGCCCTTAGCGAACGGACACATCAGATCCATAACTTTGATACCGGTTTCCAGCAATTCCTGGGAGTTTGCCAGCTCTTCATAAGAAGGCGCAGCACGGTGAATAGCACGACGTTCTTCTTCGCCGATTTCACCTTTCATGTCGATTGGTTCACCCAATACGTTCATGATACGACCCAGAGTCGCTTTACCAACCGGAACTTCAATTGGGTGTTCCAGGTTGTTCACTTTCAGACCGCGACGCAGGCCATCTGAGGTACCCATTGCGATACAACGAACAACGCCGCCGCCTAACTGTTGCTGTACTTCCAACACCAGTTTGGAGGTACCGTTTTCTACCTCAAGAGCATTGTACACGTTCGGTACTGCATCCTGAGGGAACTCGACGTCCACCACGGCGCCGATTACCTGGATAATCTTTCCAGTAGCCATCTTGAATCCTCTACGTAATTCGTAAACCTAGCTTAAACCGCGGAGGCTCCCCCGACGATCTCGGTGAGTTCCTGAGTGATGCTGGCCTGACGAGCTTTGTTGTATACCAACTGCAGCTCTTTGATCAGGCTGCCGCCGTTATCGGTTGCGGCTTTCATCGCTACCATTCGCGCGGCCTGTTCGCTGGCCAGGTTTTCTACGACGCCCTGATAAACCTGAGATTCCACGTAGCGACGCAGGAGGGTGTCCAGCAAGGCTTTAGGGTCCGGCTCATACAGGTAATCCCAGGACTTCTTCGCCAGTTCGCCGTCTTCTGCCGGTGGCAGTGGTAACAGCTGAACGATGCGGGGTTCCTGAGACATGGTATTGATAAATTTATTGCTGACAACGCATAACTTGTCTAAGCGACCTTCGTCGAAAGCCTGCAACATCACTTTTACGGGTCCGATCAGTTCTGACAGAGAAGGGTTATCCCCCATGCCAGTCACCTGAGCAACAACGTTGCCCCCTACGGAGCCGAAGAAAGAGGCTGCTTTGGAACCGATCAGTGCGAGATCAACTTCAACACCTTTTTCGGACCAGCCTTTCATCTCTGACAGCAGCTTTTTGAACAGGTTAATGTTCAGACCACCACAAAGACCACGGTCGGTAGACACCACCAGATACCCGACGCGCTTAATTTCACGCTCATCCAGGTAAGGGTGCTTGTATTCCAGATTACCAAGCGCGAGGTGACCAATCACTTCACGGATGGTTTCTGCATAAGGACGGCTGGCCGCCATGCGATCCTGCGTTTTACGCATTTTGGAGGCGGCGACCATTTCCATCGCTTTAGTGATCTTTTGCGTGTTTTGCACGCTGCTGATCTTACTACGTATCTCTTTTCCGCCGGCCATCTCTGCTTCTCCTCAAGACCAAACGGCCTGCCGGGTTTTAATACCAGCAGGACCGTTTAGTGTTACCAGGACTGGGTTGCTTTGAAGGTATCGAGGATATTTTTGAATTTACCCTCGATCTCATCGTTATACGCACCAGTTTGGTTGATTTGCTGCAGAAGCTCGCCGTGCTCACGGTCGGCATAAGCCAACAGTGCCGCTTCGAAGCTACCGACTTTAGACAATTCAACGTCTTCCAGATAACCACGTTCTGCTGCGAAGATGATCAGAGACTGCGCGACGATTGACATCGGAGCGTATTGCTTCTGCTTCAGCAGCTCGGTCACTTTCTGACCATGGTTCAGCTGTTTACGCGTTGCTTCGTCCAGATCTGAGGCGAACTGCGAGAACGCAGCCAGCTCACGATACTGTGCCAGAGCAGTACGAATACCACCGGACAGTTTCTTCATGATCTTAGTCTGAGCAGCACCACCAACACGGGATACCGAAATACCTGGGTTAACCGCAGGACGAATACCGGCGTTGAACAGGTTTGATTCCAGGAAGATCTGACCATCTGTAATCGAGATTACGTTGGTCGGAACGAACGCGGAAACGTCACCTGCTTGCGTTTCGATAATTGGAAGCGCAGTCAGGGAACCGGTTTTGCCTTTCACTTCACCCTTGGTGAATGCTTCAACATACTCGGCGTTAACACGCGCAGCACGTTCCAGCAGACGGGAGTGGAGATAGAAAACGTCGCCTGGGTAAGCTTCACGACCTGGTGGACGACGAAGCAGCAGGGAAATCTGACGGTAAGCAACAGCCTGTTTAGACAGGTCATCATAAACGATCAGTGCGTCTTCACCGCGGTCACGGAAGTATTCACCCATTGCGCAACCGGAGTACGGTGCCAGGTATTGCAGTGCAGCAGATTCTGATGCAGTTGCAACAACAACGATGGTGTTTGCCAGTGCGCCGTGCTCTTCCAGTTTACGAACCACGTTAGAAATGGTGGACGCTTTCTGGCCGATAGCCACATAAATACATTTGATGCCGGAATCACGCTGGTTGATGATCGCATCGATCGCCAGAGCTGTTTTACCGGTTTGACGGTCGCCGATGACCAGTTCACGCTGACCACGACCAATTGGGATCATGGCATCAACGGACTTATAACCTGTTTGCACAGGTTCATCTACGGACTGACGTTCGATAACGCCAGGTGCGATCGCTTCAACAGCTGAGAAGCCGTCATGCTCTACCGGACCTTTACCGTCAATAGGTGCACCCAGGGTGTTAACAACGCGACCTAACAGGCCACGGCCAACGGGAACTTCCAGGATACGACCCGTACATTTTACTTTCATACCTTCGGCGAGGTCAGCGTAAGGGCCCATTACAACGGCACCTACAGAGTCGCGCTCCAGGTTCAGGGCGATAGCGTAGCGGTTACCCGGCAGCGCAATCATTTCGCCTTGCATGACATCGGCTAAGCCGTGCACGCGGATGATCCCGTCACTGACGGAAACGATAGTACCTTCATTGTGAGCTTCGCTCACCACATTGAACTGAGCAATGCGCTGCTTGATCAGTTCGCTGATTTCGGTGGAATTCAGTTGCATGCTCCAGTCCCCTTAAGACTGCAAGACGTCTGCCAGGCGTTCAAGACGACTGCGAACGCTGCCATCAATCACCATATCACCTGCACGGATTACGACACCGGCAAGAACAGACTTGTCAATTTTGCAATTCAGCTTAACTTTGCGAGACAGACGTTTTTCCATCGCAGCAGCAATTTTTGCCTGCTGTTCTTCCGTAAGCGGATTTACTGAAGTCACTTCAACTTCAGCAACAGCCTCGAGAGAGGCGCGCAGTTCGATAAACTGCTCCAGCACTTGCGGAAGAACGCGTAAACGTCCATTTTCAGCCATTACCTTAATCAGGTTTTGGCCTGCGTCGTCGAGTTCGTCACCACATACGGCAATAAACGTTTTAGACAAAGTTTCAGGCGCGCTAGCACCGGAAAGCAGTTCTTCAATTTGTTCATTGCGCGTGACTTCAGCCGTGAACGCTAGCATGGACTGCCAACGATCTAAGCTTTGGTGCTCAACGGCAAAGTCAAAAGCTGCTTTGGCGTAGGGGCGAGCTACAGTTACAAATTCAGACATCAGCCCCTCCCTCCTTACAGTTCAGCGACCAGTTTATCAACGATGTCGCTGTTAGCAGCTTCATCCACGGAACGTTCGATGATCTTCTCGGCGCCAGCAATGGCCAAAATTCCGACTTGCTTACGCAACTCTTCACGGGCGCGTTGGCGTTCGGCGTCGATCTCTGCCTTGGCTTGCGTCACGATCTTGTTACGTTCCTGCTCGGCTTCAGCTTTTGCTTCGTCGACGATTTGAGCTTTACGCTTGTTCGCCTGATCGATGATTACCTGAGCTTCAGCTTTGGCTTTCTTCAGTTGGTCGGTCGCATCGGCTTGCGCTAAGTCCAGCTCTTTTTTGGCACGTTCTGCGGAAGATAAACCTTCAGAAATTTCTTTCTGACGTTTTTCGATGGCAGCCATAATTGGCGGCCATACGTACTTCATGCAGAACCAGACAAACAGGACGAACGCGATAGCCTGGCCGAGGATTGTTGCGTTAAGATTCACAGCACAATGCCTCTTTCAAAGTGAATTATTTGATGTAGTTCGATTAACGCTGAGCGAACTCAGTGTTAGGCGACAGCAAACATCACGTACAGACCCAGACCAACCGCAATCATTGGGATTGCATCGACCAGACCCATAACGATAAAGAACTGTGTACGCAACAGAGGGATCAGGTCAGGCTGACGTGCAGCACCTTCCAAGAATTTACCACCCAAGATGCCGATACCGATTGCAGCACCGATTGCCGCCAGGCCCATCATCACAGCGGCAGCCATGTACAGCAGATCCATACTCAGGTTTTCCATGACAGTCTCCAGTTTGTTTCAGTTAAAACGCAGTAGTGTTGAAAGAAAATCAGTGTTTTTCAGATGCCATCGAGAGATAGACAATCGTCAGAACCATGAAAATAAAGGCTTGTAGCGTAATGATCAGGATGTGGAAAATGGCCCAAGGCACATTCAGAACCCACTGTGACCACCACGGCAACAGGCCAGCAATAAGGATGAAGATCAACTCACCCGCATACATATTGCCAAACAGTCGCAGACCCAGTGAAACTGGTTTAGACAGCAGGCTGACACCTTCAAGAATCAGGTTAACCGGAATGAAAACCGGATGATTGAATGGCTGCATTGTCAGTTCTTTAATGAAACCGCCAAAGCCTTTCATCTTAATGCTATAGAAAAGAATCAGAATGAATACGCCAAGTGCCATGGACAACGTGATGTTCACGTCAGCCGTAGGAACCACACGCAACGCTGGCAGACCAAAGATGTGCTCGCCGATGAATGGCAGCAAATCGATTGGCAGCAAATCCATCAGGTTCATCATAAACACCCAGACGAAGACGGTCAGCGCGAGAGGTGCAATCACTTTGCTTTTGCCGTGATACATGTCACGCACGCTGCTGTCGACGAAACCAACGACCAGTTCAACTGCGGTTTGCAGTTTACCCGGGACACCGCTGGTGGCGTTTTTGGCTACGCGATGGAAAATAACCAGAAAGAGTACTCCGAGGAACACGGAGAAAAACATCGAATCGATGTTAATCGACCAGAATCCCGTCCCGATCTGAAGCTGAGTCAGATGGTGACCGATATACTCTTGTGGAGTAGAGATTTCTCCTGATGCAGACATGATGCCTCTTACCCTTTAGTAGTTAAGTACGGTAACTGTTAATGACGGCCGGTGCCAAAATCTGGGTCATCAACACCGATAAATAGGCCAACCCCAACGGAGCAAATGCCGCCTTAAACAGGCCAAGTGCGATAACCATTAAGATCACCGTAACCAGCACCTTCAGCGCTTCTCCGATAGCAAAGGACCAGGCAACCCGTCCAGAGACCGTTGTTTGCGCCTGGTGGCGCCATGCAAACAGCATGAACAGTACATTTGGCACCCAGGCGGCCAAACCACCCATAAGAGCCGATGTGGTCCATTCCAGGCTTTTAAGACCAAATACTGCACTGAGCAGAACAAAGGTCAATAACTGCAGTATCAACAGCTTTCTGGCAACCTTCACACTATTTGTACTGTGTAAAATACCGGATACAGACATGACGTTTGTTCTCTCCGTATCAAGTACCTAGCTGGAGGTAGACTGAATGCCGTATATCACTGCCTTTACTGTTTTGAGTCAAGCAGCAAAAACCGAGCAAATTATACGGGGCACAGGGACGAATTCAATGGATAAGTAGCGAAAAGGTGAACAATTATTTAAATTTTCCCCTTCACGACTATTTTGACAACCAAACTATAGCTGAATTTGCCCTTTTTGGTTTGATACGGTTATTTCATCACCCGACAAAGAAGCGTGCACTGGATCACATAATTAACGCAGGACACTTTATATACCCTGCACTGTTTGAATGTCTTTAGCTAATCAGGCCTTTTAAAACCTTTATAAATCAATTTGTTAATAAAACACTGCTCGTTAAACAAACTTATTTAAAAATAACCACGATTTATTGACACAACAACCCAACAAATAACAACATTTTCATTACAAGTTGAATATCCGCAGGGTGGCGGACGTTCAATTTCACAAGTGACTATTACAGTCCGGATTAAAATAAAAACATCTCTTAAATGCTATCAGTGTGTAAAAAAGCGGTGATAGAGAGTTTGCCACCGCTATATAATTAGCCTGCTCATTTTAACTGTGTAAACACAGCCATTTTTTAAATATTATTTGATAAAACGCAACTTTAGTTTGAGAGAAGAATGACGAGATGTCGTTCCCCGTCAAGTTCTGGTACCTGCAGTTTTATGACAGATTCCAAAGTGATACCTTCCGGTAATGCGGCCAGTTCATCATCAGGGCTGACTCCTTTTAAGGCGTAAAACCGCCCCTGCCCTTTTTGCGGCAGATGATGGCACCAGGAAAGCATATCCTGAAGAGATGCAAAAGCACGGCTAATTACCCCATCAAACGGCGGCTCTGGCTCAAACTCTTCCACACGGCTTTGTACCGGTTCGATATTTTTCAGCCCCAGCTCATGCTGAACCTGACGCAGGAAGCGTACACGCTTACCCAGGCTGTCCAACAGCGTGAAGTGTGAATCAGGGCGAACAATGGCCAGAGGAACGCCTGGCAAACCAGGACCGGTGCCGACATCAATGAAACGACTGCCTTGCAGGTGTTCATTCACCACGATGCTGTCCATGATATGACGCACCATCATTTGCATCGGGTCACGAACAGACGTCAGGTTATAGGCCTTGTTCCACTTATGCAGCAGTTCAACATAGCCAATCAGTTGCTGTTTTTGCTGATCGGGTAACGCTATTCCTGCCGCAGCAAGCAGCGAGTCCAGTTTCTTTTGCACAGTGAATCCTCAGAAAGAGTCGATATTCCGGGAACAGCCCGGTAGAGAAATGATAAAACACTCAGAAAGATGGGAAAAGTAAGAACTGACCGCCGCTTTGGCTACAAAGGGCGGTCATTGAGATGTGATTTATGCGCTACGGCGCAGTAAGCCTTGTTTTTTAAGCCAGATCAGCAAGATCGAGATAGCTGCAGGCGTAATACCCGAGATCCGCGATGCCTGACCAATGGAGGTCGGCTTGTGATCATTAAGCTTGGCGATCACTTCATTGGAAAGACCATTCACCTGCCGGTAATCAAGATCAACCGGCAGCACGGTGTTTTCATTGCGCTGCTGTTTTTCGATCTCTTCCTGCTGACGGGCAATATAGCCTTCATATTTGATCTGAATTTCTACCTGTTCTGCCGCCTGTACATCCGGAACGGAAGGTGCGAACGGGGAAAGACTAGTGATCAGCTCATAGGTCATTTCAGGACGACGCAGTAACTCTTCCGCACTGGCTTCTTTAGAAAGCGGAGCAGAAAGATGCGCGTTAATTTCTTCAACCTGTGCATGATGCGGGTTCACCCAGATGCCACGCAGGCGCTGACGTTCCTGTTCGATCATTTCCAGTTTTTCGTTGAAGCGCGCCCAGCGAGCATCATCAACCAGACCTAACTCACGGCCTTTTTCAGTCAGACGTAAATCGGCATTATCTTCGCGCAGCATCAGGCGGTACTCAGCACGTGAAGTAAACATGCGGTACGGTTCTTTGGTGCCCAGCGTACACAGGTCATCAACCAGCACACCGAGATAAGCCTGGTCGCGACGCGGTGCCCAGCCTTCCTGCTCAGTGGCACAACGAGCAGCGTTCATGCCAGCCAGCAAGCCCTGCGCAGCGGCTTCTTCATAACCAGTGGTGCCGTTGATCTGTCCGGCAAAGAACAGACCGGCGATAAATTTGCTTTCCAGCGTCGGTTTCAAATCACGCGGATCGAAGAAATCGTATTCAATCGCATAACCCGGACGAACGATGACGGCATTTTCCATCCCCTGCATAGACCGGACGATCTGCATCTGCACATCAAATGGCAGGCTGGTGGAAATACCGTTTGGATAAACTTCATTGCTGGTCAGGCCTTCCGGTTCAAGGAAGATCTGATGAGAATTGCGATCGGCAAAACGCATGACTTTATCTTCGATCGACGGACAGTAACGCGGGCCGATCCCTTCGATGATCCCGGCATACATAGGGCTGCGATCCAGGTTATTGCGGATCACATCATGGGTTTTTTCGTTGGTATAGGTCATGTAACACGGGATCTGGCGCGGATGCTGCGACACGTTGCCCATAAACGAGAATACTGGTGCCGGATTATCACCGTGTTGTTGTGCCAGCACGCTGAAATCAATGGTGCGGGCATCGATACGCGGAGGTGTACCGGTTTTAAGACGGTTAACGCGTAAAGGTAATTCACGCAGGCGCTGGGACAAGGAGATCGCAGGAGGATCCCCGGCACGACCACCGCTGTAGTTCTCCAGACCGATGTGGATCTTCCCATCCAGGAAGGTACCAACCGTCAGAACAACCGATTTAGCGCGGAATTTCAGCCCCATTTTGGTCACAGCACCCACGACACGATCGTTTTCGACGATCAGGTCTTCAACCGGTTGCTGGAAGATCATCAGGTTTGGCTGGTTTTCCAGTGCGGTGCGTACTGCCTGACGATACAGAACCCGGTCAGCCTGAGCACGTGTCGCCCTGACAGCAGGGCCTTTGCTGGCGTTTAGTATCCTAAACTGAATGCCCGCATGATCGATAGCCGTGGCCATCAGTCCGCCCAGTGCGTCCACTTCTTTTACCAGATGTCCTTTCCCGATCCCGCCAATTGCAGGGTTACACGACATCTGTCCCAGCGTGTCGATATTGTGGGTTAATAATAAGGTCTGACGTCCCATGCGTGCAGAAGCCATGGCGGCTTCGGTACCTGCATGACCACCACCTATGATGATGACGTCAAATTGATCCGGATAAAACATGCGACTGCACCTCGGCGTTCAAGCGAACTTTCTTTGTATGGCGTTGGGAGGAGGGATTCTACTCAAGTTTTGAGCTTCCACAAGTCCCCGGGGATCTTCACTAATTAAAAGAAGATCTTTTTTATTTAAAGATCTCTTATTAATACTTCTATTAAGATCGCGATCCTCTGTGCATAAGTCATTTTTGTTTATGAAGATCAATATGCTAAGAAGGATCGAATGCTGTGAATGATCGGTGATCCTGGACAGTATAAGCTGGGATCAGAAGTGAGAGTTATGCACAGCATGAAAAGCGTACAGGAGTTGTTAGAGGGATAACTACGGGTTTTACCCTGCTTTTAAGCATAGTTATCCACATCTGATCGCCTGAAATTTACACTTATTTGATCAAATTAATCCAGTTGATCACCCAAACCTCGGCCGGATCCTCAGGAATTTCGTGTTGAGTCACGTCGATCTCAAGACGATCACCGATCCGTTTTGCCCCTAATGACGTCAGTTTTTGATCCAACGTACCGATCGCGCCACAGAAGGTGTCATATTCACTGCTGCCCAGGCCTAACGCGCCAAAGCGTACTTTAGACAGATCGGGTTGCTGATCTTCCAACTGCTCCAAAAAAGGTTGCAGGTTATCAGGTAACTCGCCCGCGCCGTGTGTCGAGCACACAACCAGCCAGATCCCTTCCTGCGGAACTTCATAGAGCTCGGGGCCATGAAACATCTGAGTGGAAAAACCGGCTTCTTCCAGTTTCTCAGCCACGTGTTCTGCTACATATTCGGCACTGCCAAGCGTACTGCCACTGATCAGGGTAATGTCAGACATGGTGCTCTCACCCGGGAAAAGGAGGCTATTGTACGCTGTGAATGAGCTGGGATCTACCTGTGGATAATAGGGGTATAGAAATCAGTGCTCAGGGCTGGATGGTACGTGTGATGGGGTTCTGCAGGGAGATCAGCGTCTCGGTTGACTGGATCTCGTCAATTGTCTGGATCTTGTTGATAAGTACATGCTGGAGGGAATCAATCGAGCGGCACATGATCTTAATGAAAATGCTGTAATGCCCGGTGGTGTAATAAGCTTCGACCACTTCTTCTATACTCTCGAGCTTTTTCAGCGCTGACGGATAATCCTTGGCGCTTTTTAAAATGATGCCAATAAAGCAGCACACGTCATAACCCAGTTGCTTGGGATTAACGGTAATATGCGCGCCGGTAATGATGCCTGCTTGCTTCATTTTCTCTACGCGGACGTGGATAGTTCCCGGGCTGACCGTGAACACTTTTGCCAGTTCCGCATAAGGGGTACGGGCGTTCTCCATCAATGCATTCAGGATCCCGCGATCCAGCTCATCGAGCTGATAGATTTCAGTCATGGTTATCTTTCTCTGTAGGCTTAATTTCGCTGCCAGCGACGTTGTACGCGGCTTTTAACGCCCGTATCAAAGCGCCAGATGTGATCGAAGATCCGCAGGATTCCGGGCTTGCCATAATGTGACATCGCCAGAGCATGAAAGCGATGTTGCTTCTCTTTTTGCAGCGTCCTGACTTTTCTTTGCACCTCATCAGGCAGGCGCTGGGCGATAAAATCGGAAATGACCACGGCATCGGCATCATGCCATTGTGGTGACGCCAGTTTATCCAGCGTGGCATTCAGACAGGCTGCCAGATCGGTACCGCCCCGAAAATGCTGTCCCAGAAAGCGCAGCGCCTGATCCAGACCGCCGTTGGACGTCAGTTCATAATGGATCACTTCACTGGCGAACAACATGATGTAACAGCGGCGGTTATCCGCCAGTGCAATTTTCAGCAGTGCCAGACAGAATGCTTTGGCGCACTGTTCGTTAAAACCGCCCATAGAACCCGAGGTATCGACGCACACCACAAAAGGCCCGCGCGGTTGTGGTTCCTGTTGCTGATAAACCACCGGGCGTTTAACCACTTTCTCACGCCAGACATCACCTTGCAGCCGATAGGTCATCAGCCGCTTTTCCAGCAGGCGGCGGTAAAATTCGTACTCCAGTTCGGGAAGCCCCAGCGTTACCAGCTCCGTCGGCATCAGGCGCAAAATATCGTCGCTCTGATGGATACCGTTGACTTCTTCCGGTACCGTCGCGGGTTCACGCACCATCAGCCGGTGCGTTTCCATTTTGGCATCTTCATGCGGGCTGGTTTTGACGGTCTGACTGCGCCCCAGCTGTTCGGCCAGATGCATCAGTTCAGGTTGTTGCTGGAGAAATGCCCCGAAACGCGCCAGCGACAGGATATCGCCACGCATGCGCTTTCCTTTACTCATATCCCATAAACGCCCGGCCGCCGTATCGTTCTCTGCTAATAAAGGAGAGAGCTCGCTGCTGAGCTCCAGGCGTTGCAGCAATTCTTCCTGCAGCTGCTCCTGTTCCTGTTCCAGTAATTGCTGATGAACGGTCACCGTCTGGAAGGTCAGATTCAGGCGCAGCGCTGGAGGAACAGGGTCTGAAAGCTGTTGCCGGTTTTGGCGGTGCGGGAGGCTTCATGATTCTCCTGCAACGTTCGGGCTTCTGTGGTGAAAGGGGAGCTTAGCCGTTCAAGCTCTTCAAGAAGCGCAGGCAGTTGCGACTGAAAAGTAACGGCATCAGTCTGCTGGCAATGCTGATAAAGATAGAATTCTTTCGCCAGATCTTCCGGAACAGGGGTTTCGTGGATCCTCTGGCGAAGGCGCATCTTCCATTCGGGAAGATCTTTGGTCAGCGCCCGTTTGAGACGTGGGAATTTCTTGAAGAAAACCGCCATTGCCGGTGCCGCCAGCAGGCCGATGATCGATTCCTCAATCAGTTCAGCCTCGCTGATGGCCAGCAGAAGATCCAAAGACTCCAGACTGAACATGATCAGTGTCCGCTGAACGTCTGTTGCTGATGACGCAGCTGTTCAGATACCTGCAACAGGCTGGCCTCAATTTTTGCCATCCATTCTGCCGGCACAAACAGACAGTTTTGCTGCTGGCCAAATTCATGCCTTTGCTGAGCCAGTTTTGCGGTGAGATCGCTGAGCGTATTTTTCATCTCATCGGGAACGGCAATATGCTCATGTCCTGGCAGGGTCAGCGGTGTGCTCTGACGACTCACATCCAGCACCAGCAATTGCTGTTTATCGTCGATTTCCAGATCAACGGTCTGAGCAAAGCCAATGCCATTGATTTTGGCTTTCAGTACGCCCCCTTTATTGAGCCAATCCTCCAGAACGATACGTTCAAACAGCAAATGCGTGACTTTAATGTCATGCAGATGCAAAGGCGTTTGCAGTAATAATGTCAGGCTGGTGGCGGTCATCGTGTCAGGCAGGGAGTATTGCGGCTTGCGGCTGAATATTCCGGCTTTTTTGCTCAGCTTGATGGACTGCTGTGAGCTTTGTTGCTGCTGATGCTGCATCCATTGCTGATTAAGCTGCTGGATTTTCATCAGCAATGTTTGCTGCTGAAAAGCCTGTTCGGTGATCAGCTGTTCGATCTGCGTTTGCAGCAGGTTATAGGTGTTCAGGTCGTGCCATAAACAGTCTTTGAGCAGGATCAGATCGACTGGCGTGATCGCATTCCGGCCGCTGAAGAAGGCGCAGGCCTGCAACAGACGCAGGGCTTTTTTCCAGCGACGGTCGGAGACATAAGGCGCGGTATCCAGGGCATCAAGACGCTGGCGCAACTGGAAAATCAGTTCAAAGCAGCTGTCTGAAAGCGTAACTTTGTCGATTTCCGGCTGCCATTGTTGGTATTCTTCATCGCTGATACTCAGGGACTCTGCCACCGGATTGGTGCTTTCATTATTGCGGCTGGTGAGCAGCGAGCGGAAATTTTGCTTATCCTGCACTTTATCCAGCCACAGACGGATCAGCATACGGTCATACAGCGCTTCCAGACCGCCGTCGGCTTCTGGTAATTCGTTAGACGCACTGACCAGCAGGCGCATCGGAATAGGGGCTTCGCGCTCGCCATTACGGAAACGACGTTCGTTGATGGCCGTCAGTAGCGTATTAAGGATGGCAGGGCCTGCTTTCCAGATTTCATCAAGGAAGACAATTTCAGCTTCCGGCAGATAACCTTCGGTCAGACGCAGATAACGGCCTTCATCTTTCAGGGCCTGAATCGACAGCGGACCAAAGACTTCTTCCGGCGTGGAAAAGCGCGTCATGAGATATTCAAATGCGCGGGCGTGACGGAAGGCAAATTTCAGACGGCGGGCAATCAGACTTTTTGCAATACCCGGCGGGCCGAGCAGGAAAACGCTTTCACCGCACAGTGCGGCCAGCAGGCAAAGTCGTATGGCATCCTGCCGCTCGTACAGGCCATGTTCTAGTGCGTTAGCAAGACGGGCGATCCGTTCTGCCAGAAGGGGAGATTGCGCCATACTGTCTCTTCCGGTTTCCATTTAGTTGTTGAATAGTGTACTGGGTTCTTATGAGAAGCTACGATTATTTTTATCGTTATAGCTTGTTGATTACTAAAAATTTTCTATTATCAAAATTGTGACCCCGTTCATCTGAACCCTGGTTTAGCTGCACATTTAAGGGTAGGCAATCAGATTTATTCGTGCATACTGTGCGCCTTTTAGTGGGCATCATAAGACTGAGCGCACGCATCGCTTACAGATGTTCGAGCAAAAAAGAAAAGAAACGAAATATGAGCACTGAACATAAACGGTCACTCCCAGCAGTAACCCTGGCCGCCATTGGTGTGGTCTATGGCGACATTGGTACCAGTCCTCTCTATACCTTAAGAGAGTGTTTTTCCGGTCATTATGGTTTCAACGTTGAACCCAGCGTCGTTTTTGGTTTTCTTTCTCTGATTTTCTGGATGTTAATCCTCATTGTTTCGCTCAAGTACCTCACGTATGTGATGCGGGCAGACAACGCAGGCGAGGGCGGTATTCTGACGCTGATGTCTCTGGCGGGCAGAAACACTTCGGCACGCACCACCGCCGTACTGGTCATTCTCGGCCTGATTGGGGGAAGCTTCTTCTATGGTGAAGTGGTGATCACTCCGGCTATTTCTGTTCTTTCCGCGATGGAAGGTCTGGAAATCGCAGCACCTTCACTTGATCCCTATATTGTCCCTCTTTCTATTACTGTCCTGACGCTGCTTTTCATTATTCAGAAACACGGCACCGGCATCGTGGGCAAACTGTTTGCGCCGGTGATGTTGTTGTGGTTCCTGACGCTGGCTGTTCTCGGCGTCAACAGCATCATGCAGAACCCTGAAGTACTTCGCGCCATGAACCCGATGTGGGCGGTTAACTTCTTTATCGAGCATAAGTCGTTTTCCTTCCTGGCGCTCGGTGCGGTCGTTCTGTCGATTACCGGCGTGGAAGCGCTGTATGCGGATATGGGGCACTTCGGGAAATTCCCGATCCGTCTGGCCTGGTTCACCGTCGTGCTGCCTTCTCTGGTGCTTAACTACTTCGGTCAGGGCGCATTGCTGCTCAAAGATCCGGAGTCGATTAAAAACCCGTTCTTCCTGCTGGCACCTGACTGGGCTTTAATTCCGTTACTGGTGCTGGCGACGCTGGCGACTATTATCGCGTCTCAGGCTGTTATCTCCGGAGTGTTTTCCCTGACCCGTCAGGCGGTGCGTCTGGGCTATCTGCCGCCGATGCGCATTATTCACACCTCAGAAATGGAAGCGGGTCAGATTTATATCCCGGCCATTAACTGGCTGCTGTATTTTGCGGTGGTTATCGTTATCGCCAGCTTCGAGCATTCGAGCAACCTGGCGGCGGCATACGGTATTGCTGTGACAGGTACGATGGTGCTGACCAGTATTCTTTCCTGTACGGTGGCGCTTAAAAACTGGCACTGGAAACCGTTCCTTGTGGGGCTTTTGCTGATCGGTCTGCTGTTTATGGATATCCCGCTGTTCGCGGCGAATGCCACGAAACTGTTCTCCGGCGGCTGGTTGCCGCTGACGCTGGGTCTGTGCATGTTTATCGTCATGACAACCTGGAAAAGCGAGCGTTTCCGCCTTATGCGCCGCATGAACGAGCACGGCAACTCTCTTGAAGCGATGATTGCGTCTCTGGAGAAATCCCCGCCGGTTCGCGTTCCGGGAACCGCGGTGTATATGTCCCGCGCCATCAACGTCATTCCGTTTGCCTTGCTGCATAACCTCAAGCACAACAAAGTGTTGCATGAACGCGTGGTACTGCTGACGTTACGCACCGAAGATGCACCTTATGTGCATAACGTCCGGCGCGTCACTATTGAACAGCTTTCGCCGACGTTCTGGCGTGTGGTCGCGAGTTACGGATTTAAAGAGACGCCGAATGTGGAAGAGGTTTTCCACCGCTGTGGTCTGGAAGGGCTGCCGTGCCGGATGATGGAAACCTCATTCTTTATGTCGCACGAATCGCTGATCCTGACCAAACGCCCGTGGTATCTCTACTTCCGTGGCAAGCTCTTTATGGCACTCAGCCGTAACGCCTTACGCGCACCGGATCAGTTTGAAATTCCGCCTAACAGGGTGATCGAACTCGGTACGCAGGTAGAAATTTAACGCTAATTTCTGCCGGTCACAGGGCACCTTCGGGTGCCCTGTTTTATTATCGCTTTCTCCTTTCTGAAACGACTAACTCAAATTTCCGTGCGGTTTCTGAATCATTCAGCGAAACGTTTCGACGCTGATCACAATTCCATCACTTGTCCGTTGCCATGCGTGGTGAAGTTAATAAACTCATCCGTGAGCGAAACGTTTCGCTGTAGGAGTTCACAATGAAGAAGTCAACGCTGTTAAATGCCGAAATCTCACATGTTATTGCCCGGTTAGGTCACACCGATCAGCTGGTTATTGGCGATGCCGGACTTCCGGTGCCAGCAGCTTGCCAACGCATCGATCTGGCTCTGACCCAGGGAGTTCCCACCTTTTTACAAGTCTTAGAGGTAGTGACACATGAGATGCAGGTTGAGCGGGCTATCCTCGCCGAGGAAATCCTCACTAAAAATCCTCAACTCCATGAAGCATTGCTCGCCCAATTGACACAACTCGAACAACACCAGGGAAACACCATTGCTTTGGATTACGTCAGTCATGAGGCATTCAAAGCGCAAAGCGAAAAAAGTCGGGCTGTGATCCGCAGCGGGGAATGTTCGCCTTACGCGAACGTTATTCTGTGTGCCGGCGTAACCTTCTGAGGCCTTTATGCAACCTTTGCTGCAACTGACAGGCATTGATAAAGCCTTTCCCGGCGTTAAAGCACTTTCCGGCGCGGCGCTCAGCGTCTATCCGGGACGTGTGATGGCGCTGGTGGGAGAAAACGGCGCGGGCAAGTCCACCATGATGAAAGTGCTGACCGGCATCTACCAGAAAGATGCCGGCTCAGTACATTTTCTGGGCAAGGAAACGGCGTTTAATGGCCCGAAAGCTTCTCAGGAAGCCGGAATTGGCATCATCCATCAGGAACTGAATCTGATCCCTCAGCTGACCATCGCTGAAAATATCTTTCTGGGCCGTGAGTTTGTGAACGGTTTTGGCCGCATTAACTGGAAAAAGATGTATGCCGAAGCCGATAAACTGCTGGCGCGCCTGAACCTGCGCTACAAAAGTGATCGTCTGGTTGGCGAATTATCAATTGGCGATCAGCAAATGGTCGAAATTGCCAAGGTGCTGAGCTTTGAGTCGAAAGTCATCATCATGGATGAACCCACGGACGCCCTGACCGATACCGAAACCGCCTCTTTATTTAGCGTGATCCGCGAGCTGAAAGCCGCAGGCTGTGGCGTGGTGTATATCTCCCACCGCATGAAAGAAATCTTTGAAATCTGCGATGACGTGACGGTATTCCGTGACGGGCAGTTTATCGCTGAGCGTCCGGTCAGTTCGCTGGAAGAAGACACGCTGATTGAAATGATGGTTGGCCGCCGTCTCGAAGAACAATATCCGCGTATAAATCATCAGCGCGGTGCGCTGCGTCTGCAGGTGCGTGATGTCAGCGGTCCGGGTGTGGATAACGTTAGCTTTGATCTGCACAGCGGCGAAATTCTGGGGATTTCCGGTTTGATGGGCGCAGGCCGCACTGAACTGATGAAAATTCTCTACGGTGCATTGCCGCGTAAAAGTGGCTATGTGTCGCTTGACGGACGCGAAGTGGTCACGCATTCACCGCAGGACGGACTGGCAAACGGCATCGTTTACATCTCTGAAGATCGTAAGCGCGATGGCCTGGTGCTTGGTATGTCAGTGAAAGAAAATATGTCACTGACTGCGCTGCGCTATTTCAGCCATGGTGGCGGACGTCTCAGGCATGCGGAAGAACAGCAGGCTGTCGGCGACTTTATCCGTCTCTTCAATATTAAAACGCCGTCGATGATGCAGACAATCGGCCTGCTTTCCGGTGGTAATCAGCAAAAAGTGGCGATTGCCCGCGGATTGATGACGCGGCCAAAAGTCCTGATCCTCGACGAACCGACGCGTGGCGTTGACGTCGGTGCCAAAAAAGAGATTTACCAGCTTATAAACCAGTTCAAGCGCGAAGGGCTAAGCATCATCCTGGTTTCCTCAGAAATGCCGGAAGTGATCGGCATGAGTGACCGTGTTTTGGTGATGCATGAAGGTCATTTAAGCGGTGAATTCCCGATAGAACAGGCTACGCAAGAAGTGTTGATGGCAGCCGCTGTCGGCAAGCAATACGGCGTGACGCAGGAGTAATCAGATATGAGTTCTCAGACATTGCCAGCCAAGAAGCGCTGGATCAGTAAAGAGTGGTTGTTGGAGCAAAAGTCTCTGATTGCGCTGCTGGTGTTGATTGCCGTGGTTTCTTCCATGAGCCCAAATTTCTTCACGCTCAATAACCTGTTTAACATTCTTCAGCAGACGTCGGTCAACGCCATTATGGCGGTCGGCATGACGCTGGTGATCCTCACCTCGGGTATCGATTTATCCGTCGGTTCTCTGCTGGCGCTGACCGGCGCGGTGGCAGCCTCGATTGTCGGGCTGGAAGTGAATGCATTAGTCGCGGTGGCTGGCGCGCTGGCGCTCGGTGCCGCCGTCGGTGCGGTGACCGGGGTGATTGTCGCCAAAGGCAAAGTGCAGGCGTTTATCGCCACGCTGGTCATGATGTTGCTGCTGCGCGGTATCACGATGGTGTACACCAACGGCAGCCCGATCAGCACGGGTTTTAATGATGTTGCCGATGTCTTTGGCTGGTTTGGTATTGGCCGCCCGCTGGGCATCCCGACGCCGGTCTGGCTGATGGCGGTGGTGTTTATTGCGGCCTGGTACATGCTCCATCACACCCGATTAGGACGTTATATCTACGCGCTGGGCGGTAACGAATCTGCGACGCGTTTGTCAGGTATCAGCGTCGATAAAGTTAAAATTATCGTCTACTCCCTGTGTGGTTTGTTGGCGGCTCTGGCCAGTATCATCGAAGTGGCGCGCCTGTCTTCTGCGCAGCCTAACGCCGGTACAGGTTACGAGCTGGATGCGATTGCCGCAGTGGTATTAGGGGGAACCAGCCTGTCCGGGGGTAAAGGACGCATTGTCGGAACGCTGATCGGGGCACTGATCCTTGGCTTCCTGAATAACGGTTTGAACTTATTAGGTGTTTCTTCCTACTACCAGATGATCGTAAAAGCAGTTGTCATCCTGCTGGCGGTACTGGTGGATAACAAAAGCAACAAATAACCTCTCCTACAGGACTTATGACCATGAATATGAAAAAACTGGCTGTCTGGGTTTCCGCCGCAGCGATCACCGCTTCTTTCAGTGCTAACGTTCTGGCGAAAGACACCATTGCGCTGGTCGTTTCTACTCTGAACAACCCGTTCTTCGTTTCCATGAAAGACGGCGCGCAAAAAGAAGCGGACAAACTGGGTTACAACCTGGTGGTACTTGATTCTCAGAACAACCCGGCGAAAGAACTGGCGAACGTGCAGGATCTGACCGTTCGCGGCACCAAACTAATGTTGATCAACCCGACGGATTCTGATGCGGTAGGTAACGCCGTTGCGATGGCAAACCAGGCGAAAATCCCGGTGATCACCCTTGACCGTCAGGCAACCAAAGGCGTTGTCGCCAGCCACGTGGCTTCTGATAACGCCTTCGGCGGCAAAATGGCCGGTGATTACATCGCTAAGAAACTGGGCGAAAATGCCAAAGTTATCGAACTGGAAGGTATCGCCGGTACGTCTGTTGCCCGTGAACGCGGTAAAGGTTTCGCTCAGGCGGCTGAAAAACATCATTTCCAGATACTCGCCAGCCAGCCTGCTGACTTCGACCGCACCAAAGGTCTGAACGTGATGCAGAACCTGCTGACCGCGCATCAGGATGTGCAGGCCGTGTTTGCTCAGAACGATGAAATGGCGCTGGGTGCATTGCGTGCCCTGCAGACTGCCGGTAAAACGGATGTACTGGTCGTAGGTTTTGACGGCACCGAAGACGGTATTAAAGCGGTTAACAGCGGTAAAATGGGCGCGACTGTGGCACAGCGTCCTGAGCAAATCGGTGTGATCGGTGTTCAGACTGCAGATAAAGTGCTGAAAGGCGAGAAAGTTCCGGCTGTTATCCCTGTTGATTTGAAACTGGTTGCTCAGCCGTAATACCCTCTTTATTTATGCTGTCACTGCGCCTCCTTCAGGGAGGCGCTATTTAACTCAGGGATCTCCACATGAAGACAGGCAAACTGGTGGTACTCGGCAGTATCAACGCTGACCACATTTTGAATATCAACCATTTCCCGCAACCGGGCGAAACGGTTATCGGTAAGCAATACACCATAGCCTTTGGCGGTAAAGGGGCGAATCAGGCTGTTGCAGCCGGTCGCAGTGGCGCTGATATTTCTTTTATTGCCTGTGTGGGAGATGACGATATTGGCGAGCGCGTTCGTAAACAGCTGGCCAGTGATCATATTGATACGCAACCCATCGAAGCCATCAAAGACACAACCACCGGCGTAGCGCTGATTTTCGTGAATGCGGAAGGTGAGAACGTTATCGGTATCGATGCGGGGGCGAATAAAGCTGTGACGCCCGAATACCTTGATCGCTATAAACAGCAGGTCATTGGCGCATCAGCATTATTAATGCAGCTGGAATCGCCGCTCGAGACGGTGATTGCGGCGGCGAAGATTGCCAAAGACAACGGCACGCAGGTGATCCTCAATCCGGCTCCGGCCTGTGAATTGCCGGATGAATTGCTGGCGCGGGTGGATATGATCACCCCGAACGAAACCGAAGCTGAAAAGCTGACAGGAATTAAAGTCGACAATAATGAAGATGCCGCATGGGCCGCGAAAGCGCTGCATGACAAAGGCATCGCGACTGTCATCATTACGTTAGGCAGTAAAGGCGTCTGGCTGAGCCAGAACGGTGAAGGTAAGTTAGTGGCCGGATTCCGTGTAAAAGCCGTCGATACCATTGCGGCCGGCGATACGTTTAACGGCGCGCTGGTAACAGCACTACTTGAAGGCAAACCGATGGACAGTGCGGTACGATTCGCACACGCAGCAGCGGCGATTGCGGTGACGCGTCCTGGTGCGCAACCTTCCGTGCCGTGGCGTAAAGAAATCGACGATTTTCTTGCACAACAGGAGGCCTGATTGGCCACCATGAAAGATGTCGCCCGCCTCGCGGGCGTTTCAACCTCGACAGTCTCCCATGTGATCAACAAGAATCGTTTTGTCAGTGAATCTATCGCTGACAAAGTGAATGCCGCCGTTGAACAACTCAATTACGCACCGTCCGCGTTAGCGCGCAGCCTGAAACTGAACCAGACACGTACTCTCGGCATGTTACTGACTGCCAGCAGTAACCCTTTTTATTCAGAAGTGGTGCGGGGTGTTGAGCGTAGTTGCTATGAGCGCGGATACAGTCTGATTTTGTGTAATACCGATAATGATGCAGAACGTATGAACCGTAGCCTCGAAACGTTGTTGCAAAAGCGGGTCGACGGGCTGCTTATCATGTGTACGGAAAATCACCGGCCTTCGAAAGAAGCCATAAGCCGTTACCCGTCATTACCGATTGTGATGATGGACTGGTCACCCTTTGATGGCGCCATTGATATCATTCAGGATAACGCCTTGCTAGGCGGGGAAATGGCGACAGAGTTTTTAATCCGTCAGGGTTACCAGCGTATTGCCTGTATTACCGGCCCGCTGGATAAAACTACCGCACAGGAACGGGTGAGTGGATATCGTCAGGCTATGGACAAAGCAGGTCTGAAGATTTTGGCTGGTTATGAAGTGAGTGGTGATTTTGAATTTGAAGGCGGATTAGCCGCGATGCAGGAGTTGCTGGCGCTGCCGGAACCGCCTCATGCTGTTTTCGCTGGCAACGACGCAATGGCAGTTGGCGTTTATCAGGCGCTTTATCAGCGTGGATTACGTGTTCCCGATGATGTGGCTGTGATGGGCTACGATGACATCCAGCTGGCGCAATATATGATGCCGCCGCTGACCACCATTCATCAGCCCAAAGACTCGCTGGGCGAACTGGCGGTCGATGCTTTATTACATCGGTTGCAGGCCCCGGATTCTGAGCCGCAGGTTTTGGTTCTTACGCCGGAACTGGTCGTGCGTCAGTCCGTCGGATCATACATCGGTAAGTAACAGCCTCTGGCATTCCAGAAGGGCGGTATTGGCGTCACTGGCAAGAATGGCATCCGTCAGCCGCTGGTGATGTTCCAGCTTAATCACTTCATTGCCGGTAATCGCCCGAAAATAGCTTTGATACACTGAACTGAACAAATTCGAGAAAGACGTCAGGAAGGGATTCTTCCCCGCCTCATAAATCAGTTGATGAAACTGGGTATCGACCGTTATCCAGCGTTCCCGATCAAAGCTGTTATGCAGCTGGCGCATTTCATACATATATAGAGAGAGCTGATGCTTTTGTTCTTTACTTGCAGAAAGTGCGGCTAGCGCACAAGCCTGCGGTTCGAGAGCCCGGCGTAGTACGATAAAATGCGCCATCACCTGATCGAAGTTTTCGCGTGTCATCCACCAGGTCAGTAATTCCTGATCGAGAAAATTCCAGCTCGATTGAGGCATTACCCGGGTACCAATACGCGGACGGGGTAAAAGCATTCCTTTCGCGGTCAGTGTTTTTACTGCTTCACGTACCGCAGTCCGGCTGACGCCAAAAATCTCCCCTAACTCATTCTCACCAGGAAGGATTGCACCTTCCGGATACTCGCCAGACAAAACGCGTTGTGCAATTTTCTCTGCCAGCAGATACGAAAGGTTGCGCTGAGCCGCTTGCTGATGGGCATTAAGTAACATGTAAGGTATTCCTGAATGTTTTTCTCTTGTTATAAAGGAGAGTTTACTCCAGCCTCTGGTTTAAAACTGGTGTGTTTTACGCTGAAATAGGTCGCTATTTGTCCGTTTTGGGCAAAATTGTTTAATTTGCGAACGGTCAGTAAATTATTTGAAATTAGGGGTTGCGGCCTTCTGAGAACTCCCTATAATGCGCCTCCACTGACTGGGAACAACGACTCCTCTAACGAGAACCAAGTCGCCCAGTCAGGAAGAATCAACCCGGTGAAAACACCGCATCTTGTAAAAGAAAATGGTTGACTCTTCAGGGAGAAAGAGTATTATCTGCCTCCCACGTTGCTGAGTTAAGTCTCGCAACGTACGCTCTTTAACAATTTATCAG